>JAIUMT010000226.1 GCA_022565415.1 Balneolales bacterium
ACTTCACTGTTTTTACGGATTTCGTTCTTGGCTACGTGAATTCCGTACAGCACTTCGCTTTTGTTGTACACCAGGGTCTGCGGAGAGTTGATGTATTTCGGCGCTTTTCTGGACGAGTCTTTGTTGGCGCCTTCGAGTATGCGTCCGCCAAAGGCAATTACCTTGCCCGATGCGTTGAAAATCGGAAACATAATGCGACCTCGAAACACATCGTAAGCCGACTCGCCATTCCGCCCATATATGATGAGTCCGGCCTGTTCAAGGTAGTTTTCGTTTATATTGGCTGATTTTGCTGCTTTCAGAAGTCCGTCGTAGGCCACGGGCGCATAGCCAACGCCATATTTTCGAACAATTTTTCCAGTAAATCCCCGACCATCCAGATATTTCCGGGCTTCCAGAGCCTCGGGAGTGTCGACTAACTGCTTGTGAAAGAATTTTCCGGCAAAGGCCAACGCATGATAAACGCCTTCTTTTTCACGATAGCGTTCGTCTTGCTCGGGCTGTTGCTCCTCGGGAACATCTACGCCAAAACGAGCTCCCAGATTGCGAATGGCTTCCGTAAAACTGACCCCATCCTGCTTCATAACAAAGCTGAACACATCGCCCGATTCCCCACATCCAAAACACTTATATATTCCTAGTTGGGGAGCGACATTAAACGAGGGCGTTTTTTCGTTATGAAACGGGCATAACCCCATGAAATTACTGCCCGTGCGACGTAATTTGACATAATCTGATACTACCTCAACAATATCGGCAGCCGCTTTTACTTCTTCTTTAATATGGTCAGGAATCATAGGGAGTAAGATAGCAGATTTCACTATGCGGATACATAAAGAATCGGAATTTCGAAGTTCAAATTTAGTTTACTGCAAGCCTTTAAGTAACCGGTTAAATTGCTTATCTGGGTTAATTGGCAAGCTAAACTTTTATAAGTCGGGGCAGGTAGGTATATTCAAGCCTACTATTTTAATCTGCAAACCTCCCATTAAATAATTAAAGGAACAACGCATGAGCGTTTTAGTTGGAAAAGATACCCGTTTGGTGGTACAAGGCTTTACCGGTAAGGAAGGTAGTTTTCACGCCGAGCAAATGATTGAATACGGAACAACTGTAATTGGCGGAGTTACTCCGGGTAAAGGTGGCACAAAACACCTGGATCGCCCGGTATTCGATACCGTATCCGATTCAGTTACTAAAGAGGGTGCCAATACTTCGGTAATTTTCGTACCCCCGGCTTTTGCTTCTGATGCAATTATTGAGTCTGCTCTTGCCGGCATCAAAGTCATTATCTGTATCACGGAAGGTATTCCTGTTAAGGATATGATCGTGGCCAAGGAAGTTGTTGCCCGCGCAGGTGCTACGTTAATCGGACCAAACTGTCCTGGTGTAATCACTCCGGGCGAAGCTAAGGTTGGCATCATGCCAGGAAATATCTTCACTCCCGGACCAATTGGCCTGATTTCACGTTCTGGTACGCTTACGTACGAAGCCGTTGATCAGCTTACCAAAGCTGGATTAGGGCAGACAACTGCTATCGGTATTGGTGGCGATCCTGTTATCGGAACCACGCATATCGACGCGGTTAAGTTGCTTAACGAAGATCCAGACACCGAAGCGATTATTCTTATTGGCGAAATCGGTGGAACTGCTGAGGAAGAAGCTGCCGAATACATCAAAGCGCATGTTTCTAAACCAGTTGTGGCATTCATCGCAGGTAGAACTGCACCTCCGGGTCGACGTATGGGTCATGCTGGTGCAATTGTTTCTGGCGGAAAAGGTACTGCCGACGACAAAATGAAAGCGTTGTCTGCCGCTGGAATCACCGTTTGTGAAAGTCCAGCCATTATGGGCGAAACGATGAGAGACTTACTCAAATAAGTATTCTTGATATGAGTTTATAAAAGGGTAATGTGATGTTAAAGTTGCATTACCCTTTTTCGTTACGACTGTTGGCAGAACGCAGATCGCCCGTCTTTCGAACCTCCTCATTGTACAAAAGCTCGGAAATAAGCTCGATTCTAGCTTTTCGTTGTAGCTGTCTCCAGGCTTTATATATACCAAAGGATGCTCCCAGACCAATCAGAACATAAATCCAGTAAGGCAAATCTCTTCCGGCTACAATCATATAAAAATAGCAGGCAAATTGGCTGACGAACAAACCGATTAGAGGTAACCAGATTGACTTTTTATTCCGGTAGTTTTTAACGGTATAGTACAACGACAACCAAAATATAGGTATAGTTAAAACATAGATCGCAATGAACCAAAATGGATTCACTCCATAGCTTTCCGTAATGTGACTGGAATAGTCAGTAATAAACTCGATAACCGATTCTACCATAAATCTGATTTTTTTTGTTTACCCAGCAACTATATACCCATATTTTGAGATATTAAGAACATCGATAGCAACAGTTCCCCAATTTACAATGATATAAATACTGAATGTCAAATATAGCAGATACCGTAAAAGAAGTTCTCATGGGCGTTTTGCCTATTTCAGTGGTAGTTTTCATACTGCAATTTACGATCATCTGGGTTGATTGGGTAATTTTCGCGCAGTTCATAATCGGTTTGATTATGGTAGTTGCCGGATTAATCTTATTCCTTTTAGGCGTTCACGTCGGTTTGTTACCAATCGGCGAGCGAATCGGTTCAGCACTGCCTCAGACCGGAAAGTTATGGTTGGTACTGTTGTTTAGCTTTATTCTTGGCTTCGTGGTTACCGTTGCCGAACCCGATGTACGTGTTCTAGCATCGTACGTCGACACCGCTTCTGATGGAGCCGTTGATCGAAGTATACTGGTGTATTCGGTTGCCTTGGGTTTGGCCATCTTCGTGTCGGTTGCAATGGCAAAAATCATTTTTAGTATTCCCATCATTTACATCATTACAGCCGGATATATCGTCGTTTTCTCTCTAGCTTGGTTTTCTACCCCCGAATTTCTACCCATATCGTTCGATGCAGGGGGCGTCACAACAGGTCCGATGGCCGTTCCATTTATTCTGGCACTGGGCGTTGGTGTAGCCTCCGTGTTGAAAGGGAAATCCGGCTCGGGTGACGGATTCGGCTTAGTTGCACTCGCCTCAATCGGACCCATAATCGCCGTTCTTATCCTAGGAATGTTTTACTCATGAGCGAGATTGAAATTTTTAAAGGACTTAAGGATGTCGTAATTGAAGTCAGCTTTGCGTTGATTCCACTCATCCTGTTCTTCGGATTCTTTCAGTTTTTCTACCTGAATCTACCCCGGAAGAAAATTATCGACATACTCAAAGGAGTAGTTCTGACCTTCTTCGGATTGGTTCTCTTTTTGCATGGCGTTCATATCGGATTTTTACCGTTCGGCGATGCTATGGGTCAGAAGTTTGCAGCACTATCGTTTAGCTGGATCATCATTCCCGTCGGATTCATACTCGGATTCGTGGCTACATTTGCCGAACCCGCAGTTCGAATTTTGAATCACGAAGTCGACAAAGTCACCGGTGGTTATATCCCTCAACGCCTAATGCTTATTACACTTTCGCTAGGTGTGGGCGTGTCTATTGCCCTGTCGATGGCTCGGATATTATACGATATTCCGCTCATGTATTTTGTCTTGCCCGGTTACGGAATTGTACTGGTTTTGGCCTGGTTCACGAGTGAAACCTTTACCTCAATTGCTTTCGATTCGGGTGGTGTGGCAACCGGTCCGATGACAGTTACTTTCATCACGGCCTTATCGCTGGGATTTGCTCAGGCAAATGCAGCCGAAGGAGTAAACGCAGTCGCAACCGGGTTTGGTATGATTGCTCTCGTAGCGTTGGCACCCATTGTATCGGTGCTGATTTTAGGAGTCTTGTATAAACTAAAAGAAAAGAAGTCGGAGTAGCGGCATGTCTGAATCCAATATTATGAGACAGAAACTGATTATCACGATTGTTCAAAAAGGTGATGGATCTAAAGTGGCAAAAGCAGCCAAAAAGGACGGTGCTGAGGGGGCCACCACCCTATTTGGACTCGGAACTGCCCCACCGGGCATGAACACATTCTGGGGCATTGAAATGTCCTCAGAACGTGAAATCATCCTGATTATGGCTTCTTCAACTGTGGTAAACAATGTATTTACTGCGGTTCGACGTATCATGAAACTTCACAAACCCGGAAATGGAATATCCTTCATAATGGATATATTACATATTGCAGGGTGTGTTCACCTCAGCCGGAAAATTCACAAAACACCCCGCAAAACCGAAAATTACAACGATATGGTAGAAGAAGGCACATACGATTTAATAGTAACCATCGTGAACGGTAGTCATAGTGCCGTTGTGATTGAAGCTTCACGCGAGGCCGGCGCAGAAGGCGGAACCGTATTACACGGACGTGGTTCTGGTATTCACGAAACCAGCTCGCTGTTTTCAATTGATATTGAACCCGAAAAAGACATCATTCTGACTCTGGTCGATAGGAAAATCAGCGAAAAAGTTCTGAAGTCTATCGTCGAGAAGTCTCAGCTCAATGAGCATGGAAACGGAATTGCTTTTCTGATGGAAGTGGAAGATGTGGCCGGAATAGCGCACCGACTCAAGAAAGACTAAACAGTTATTAAGTAGATTTTCCGGGCAATTGCCAACGGTACCATCAACCGCTCTTGGTCTAAAGTAATTCTTACACCCTCTTTAACTGTTTCGATAACCGAGAGTTCACGACCGATGGTGAGATCTAGTTTGGTGAGCAAGTTGAGCATGTCGTTATCCTGACTTCTAACCCGCTTTATGATACCGGTCTCACCGCTTTTCATCTCGGATAGTGGATGAAGTGCCGGTTCGTCGCGGAATGTAAGATCGGGTTGGGGAATCGGGTCACCGTGCGGATCGTGCGTAGGATGTCCGAGTTTTTCGGCTATGCGGGCCTCGAATTTTTCGCTGATATGATGTTCGAGTCGCTCGGCTTCGTCGTGGATTTCATCCCAGGAATAGCCCAGAACCTCAGCTAAGTAGAGTTCAATAAGTCTGTGGTGGCGTAACACCTCAAGAGCAATTTTCTCACCCGCCTCAGTGAGTTTTACGCCGTAATAGCGCTCGTAAATAACGAGGTTAAGATCAGCTAACTTTTTGAGCATACCGGTAACTGAGGCTGGTTTCACACCGAGATGATCGGCAAGCGCCTGGGTAGTTACCTGTGTCATTACCTCACTGAGGACATAGATCTTTTTAAGATAGTCTTCCTGAGATTCACTGAGTTTGTTTCGTTCGGTATTTGCCATAAACAAATATACAAAAAATGTGTTAGTGGCGGAATATGTGTAAATTCGAAGCGCTTAAAAACCTCATTTGCGAACGAGCTACTCGTAAGTATATCATAATTGTACATTCATGCTTTCAAACCGAATTATTCCCTGTTTAGATATTAAAAATGGTCGCACCGTGAAAGGTGTAAACTTTGAAGGATTGAGAGACGCGGGTGATCCGGTTGAGTTAGCAAGTCGGTATAGCAAAGAAGGTGCCGATGAGCTGGTTTTTCTCGACATCACCGCAACAAACGAACGTCGCAAAACATTGATTGAACTGGTTAGCGAAATTTCGCGTGAAATCAGCATTCCGTTCACCGTTGGTGGAGGTATACGTTCGGTCGAGGAAATAGCCTATTTACTTCATGCAGGAGCCGACAAAGTATCACTTAACAGCAGTATTGTTCGGGATCC
>JAIUMT010000227.1 GCA_022565415.1 Balneolales bacterium
GTAAAGCTGACTTGCATGAAGCGGAAGTAGCGATGGCAAGTTGGTCGGACCTAAAATCTGAACATTATTGGCGATTACCGTTTCGTCAGGTTTTGCGAGCTCGCAGTTTCCACCTTGTTCTGCAGCCAGATCTACAATAACTGATCCCGGTTGCATTTCGGCTACGGTTTCTTTGAAAATGAGCTTTGGTGCGGGTCGGCCTGGAATTAGTGCCGTAGTAATAACAATATCGGATGCGGCTACATGCTTGTGCATGGCATCTTTTTGTAGTTGCTTGCTCGCCTCAGACAATTCTTTCGCATAACCACCTTTGGTTTCTGCGTTTTGATCTTCCTCGGCCAGGGGGATGTCGATGAATTTAGCTCCGAGACTTTCAACCTGTTCTTTAACCACGGGACGCACGTCGAAGGCTTCCACAACAGCGCCCAGACGTCGGGCGGTGGCAATAGCTTGGAGCCCGGCCACACCGGCGCCAACCACAAGGACTTTAGCCGGAGCAATGGTGCCGGCGGCGGTCATCATCATGGGCAGGTACTTGCCCAGCGCATTCGCACCCAGCAGTACAGCTTTATATCCGGCGATCGAACTCATCGAAGACAAGGCGTCCATTTTCTGCGCACGCGTTATTCGCGGAACAGCCTCCATCCCGAGCGCTGTAATCTTGTGCTTATTTAACAGGTCAATGAGCTCGCGATTCTGTGCCGCCCAGAGAAAGCTGATCAAAAGCGTGCCTTCTTTCATCTTGGAAACCTCAGCCGCGGTAGGTTTCTGCACTTTCAGAATGATATCGGCGTTGCTGTAGGCATCGCCCACAATAGTAGCGCCGGCGGCTTCGTAAGCTTCGTTTGTGAAATGCGCGCTATGTCCGGCGTCGGATTCGATTTGCACTTTTGCGCCAAGTTTGGCGATTTGCGCGGCAATATCTGGGTTTAAGGCTACTCGGTGTTCACCTGCGGCGGTTTCTTTGGGTACTCCAACGATAATCATGTTGACCTCTGACATCCGTTAATTATGCATGCAACATCGTCGTGTTGCACGGTTAAATGACAAAATACTTTAATAAAATTGTGTCGATTTATACACGACATCTGACTGTCGATTAGCCTTTTATATAGTCGCAAATGGCATTATTCGACACAAGATTCCTGACAATCTGATGCATTAACATAATGCTTTTTATGAGGTTTGCCAAAGCGATGCGCCCCAAATTATGCACATTTATTGCTGAAATCTGCATCTTAAAAATTGTAAGGGGTTTTCTGATTAATACTACAAGGGTACTGTAAGAAAAAATTATTATACTAATCTCCATCATACACCACGTCGATACCTTAAATTGGTTAAGGTCATACAAATAATACCTCAGATTATGCAAACTCCGGGCACAGAACCCCTCAAGCGTCAACTAACGGTAGCCGGCATCTGGTTACTCGCCATTAACGGTTTTATCGGAGCCGGGATATTTGGCTCTCCGGCAGCCGTGGCCGGACTCATGGGTCCGTACGGAGCCCTGTTATTCCTCGGGTGCGGATTATTAATGCTCACCATTATTCTCAGTTTCGCCGAGATCTCGAGTCATTTCAAGAACACGGGTGGACCGGTTCAATACACACGCCGTGTTTTCGGACCATTTGTCGGTTTTCAAACCGGATGGGCATTCTACATCGCCCGTCTCACGGCCTTCGCCGCAAACGTTAATCTGCTGGTGAGCACGCTCGGATTTTTCTGGGAGGGCGCGGCCGGCGGAGAGGGACGCAACCTAACCCTGTTCCTGATTTGTGCACTGTTGGCCTGGGTAAATGTAGTCGGAACCAAACAAGCCATGCAATCGGTTGGAGTCTTAACGTTACTCAAATTCATACCACTATTGGTTTTAGTCCTCGGAGGGGCACTTTATCTGAGTCCGGAAGCTTTTGGTCTACATGCTGCTGGCACCTTGCCCGATGCGACTACCTTCGGCACCGCGGCGTTGCTCGTAATCTACGCGTTCGTAGGCTGGGAAGCCGCCGTTATTCCCGCTGGAGAGGCCAAAGACCCGGTACGGGACATGCCCAAAGCCCTCATTTACGCGCTCCTAACCGTAACCGTGCTCTATACGTTGATTCAGGCCGTGAGCTACGCGGTTCTGGGCAGTGAGTTGGCCAGCACCGAACGTCCGCTCGTGGAGGTCGCAAATGCGATGATGGGCACAACCGGAGCTGTTATTCTGATGATTGGTGTGGTGGTTTCTGTGGGCGGAAACGTCGCCAGTACCATATTTACCACTCCCAGACTGAGTTATGCCATGGCCCGCGACGGACACTTACCGGCTTGGTTTGGAAAAGTCCACGATACATACAACACCCCATCCCGCTCGATTATATTCTTTGCAGTACTGGTATTCGTCCTTTCGGTGTACGGATCGTTCGTGTGGCTTGCCGCCCTCAGCGCACTGGTTCGAATCCTAATTTATATGCTTTGCATCGCGACGATTCCAGTTCTGCGTCGCCAAGATGAAGGAGGCGAACCACGGTTTAGACTAATTGGTGGCTATGTTATTCCGGCAATAGCGATGATTATCTGTGCCTGGTTGCTGATTTCGGTTAGTTTGCTGTCAGTGCTCACAACAATCGGATTTTTGGCCGTCGGGGCGCTGGTTTACTTGTACATGCACAATCAAAAACGCGGGGAGCAAGCTTAAACAAGGCAAGTCATCACCCTTAATTAACTAAATCTTCCTGCGGTAACCGGTAAATCATAACAAAGTTTCCATCCAGCAAAACCGGACGAATTGCCCGATTTTCCCTCAAAATTCGCAATTGTCGGCGGATGTGGTAAGGGTAATGCGCGATGTCGTGATTTTTATGAACGCTAACCGTATATCCGGTCCGATCGTTATCTTCGCGCAGATGTGCTTCCAAATCTTCGATTCGGTTAAGAACGCGGAACAGGGAGTCGGCCACTTCGCGTGATGTCGAAATAAACTCAGCAATATTCAGATAAAGTGGTTCCTCGAACTGAACCTTGATTTGCCGCCGATGCCAACGTCCGTCAACATCACCACCTTCTAACGACGAAAAACGCCATTTCAGCAGAGAATCGACCACGGCCTCGTTCCATTCTTTGTTGAGCGCGCCTTTAAAAATCACGGCATTATTGACCGTACCATCGGGCATTATTTGAAGTAAAACGCCGAGTTCAGTTTCTCGCACTTCAAGATGAGAATCGGGGACGGGCAGTGACGTTACCCGAACGGGCTGCTGTACATATTCTGATGGTGGTACCGACCGACCGCAACCCATGATCAGAAAAATCAATGCAAGTAACATGCGTGTCATGGCAACCTCCGAGTGATTGGTTTAAAGCCATTATTAAAAATGTACGATAAACTGACGGAATTCCATAATAAATCGGTTTTCCATGTAGTGGCAAAATCCGGTAATAATAAGGTTTGATTTCGATTTCGGTTCTGCTAACTTAATTTTTGATTTATCATATACAGAAAAGCTTGGGAAGCTGACACTTCTGGTCGTTTTCGACACCGGAGAACAGCCGTACAAAAAGATGCGGCAGAAAACAGATTAAGTATCAGTTTAGCAAGGCTTTATTACGGTTATCGAGCCGCGGTTACAGTATACGTCGCACTGAAATAATTCTCGCACCTCAAAATTTGGTCAACTATGAATTTAGCACCTATCGATTGGTTGTCGGTTGTAATTTATTTGGTTGTTACAATCGGAATTTCACTTTATTACGTTAAACGCGCCGGGAAAAACACCACCGAATTTTTCTTATCTGGCAGAAACATGAAATGGTACGTCATCGGTACATCGATGGTAGCCACTACGTTTGCCGCAGACACCCCTCTTCTCGTTACGGAAGTTGTTGCCGCAGATGGTATTGCCGGTAACTGGATTTGGTGGAATATGTTGTTCGGTGCCATGCTCACCGTGTTCTTTTTCGCCCGATTATGGCGACGAAGCGGCGTTCTTACCGATGTCGAATTCGTGGAGCTCCGCTACGACGGAAAACCAGCCGCATGGCTGAGGGGAATCAAGGCCGTGTATTTCGGTCTGTTGTTGAATGTGATTATCATGGCCTGGGTTACACTCGCCATGGAAACCATCATAAATGTACTGTTTCCGGGCATTACCTTGTTCGGGAGGGAGTCTTTCGACCTGTTCGGACTCACCATCGGGGCGCCGCTCGCAATCGTCGGACTTTTTATCATCTTCGTGGCGCTCTATTCGCTCGCATCCGGACTCATTGGCGTGGCCATAACCGATATGTTTCAGTTTGCCATCGCCATGACGGGCACAATCATTCTGGCTGTTTATGCGGTTAATACGCCTGAAATTGGCGGAATTGCAGGACTTAAAGCAGCGCTCCCGCCCGAAACGTTCAATTTTGTGCCAACGATTGGTCAGGCCGCGGAAGGTGTAGCGGTTTTGAGTCTGAGTGTGGCTGCATTTACAGCGTACATCGGTGTTCAATGGTGGTCGAGTTGGTATCCGGGGGCTGAACCCGGCGGTGGCGGGTATGTGGCCCAGCGCATGATGAGTGCCAAAGATGAAAAACATGCACTTTTTGCCGCGTTGTGGTTCACCATTGCACATTACTGTTTGCGTCCGTGGCCGTGGATTATGGTGGCGTTGGTATCGCTCGTTCTCTATCCCGACTTGGCCGACTCCCGCGAGGGATTCGTACTTGTGATGCGTGATGTACTTCCTGCCGGGCTTCTTGGATTGCTATTTGCCGCGTTTATTGCCGCATTTACATCCACATTTGCGGCCCACCTGAACTGGGGAACATCCTACCTGATTAACGATTTCTGGAGGAGGTTCATCAAACCAGATCAGACCGAGAAGCACTACGTACTCATTTCGCGAATCGTGACCTTCGTTTTGGCGATTATCGCATTTTTAGTAACGACTCAGCTCGACTCGATCAAACAAGCCTGGGGACTGGTAATTACGGCCTCAGCCGGCCTCGGAACCGTACTCATTTTGCGATGGTATTGGTGGAGGGTGAATGCCTGGAGTGAACTTGCTGCCACGCTGGCACCGATTTTTCTTGTGATTTTGGTGTTGTTGGGTGTTGCGGTGCCGGGCATAACCGAGCCGTTTCCGATCAACTTGTTTACGGTAGTTGCAATTACATCGGTGGTGTGGCTAATCGCTACATTCATCACAAAACCGACCGATCCGGTCAAATTGGATAAGTTTTATCAGCGGGTGCGTCCAGGCGGACCGGGTTGGAAAGCCGTTGCCGAACGAAATCCTACGGTTCAGCCTGATAGTGGACTATTGCCGCTGGCTCTCGACTGGATTGCCGGAGTAGTGATGGTGTATATGGTCTTGTTTGGAGTAGGTCATTTGCTGCTCGCCAGCTATGGTTATGCCATCTTGTGCCTGTCGATAGCTGCCGGAGCCGGTTATTATATCTACTGGGATCTCAACAAACGCGGATTCGATACGGTATTAGAGCAAGATTAAATATCTGCGTATATTGCACGTTAGGTTAATGAGTCATTTTTCGGCCTAACGTGCAGTTTCGATCCCTCGCTGCATGTAC
>JAIUMT010000228.1 GCA_022565415.1 Balneolales bacterium
CATCAAACAGCTCCACTCCGCCACTAACTCCATACGCGTTGGGAAGTTTATGATTAATAGTCATCACAATCATCATGAAAAGGTTCATGAAAAATCCGACCCACACAAGCAGTTGGGCCCGCTTCCGGCCAAATAATTCCGAGATTAAATCGGTGGCTAGAAATGTGGCAGGAAACGCCAGAAGCCCGACTGGAATTATCATAGAGTAGCGGCTTCCGTCGCGAACAAGCTCTGGAACCAAACCGAGCATCCAATCGGGTAGATTGAGAGTGAACAATGTTACGAACTTGGTCGATCCGATGATGTTGCCCATAACCAACGCCGTTAAGAAAATCCCACTAAGGCTCAAAAACAGAACATCTCTGCGAAAATTCTTTGCTGATGACGACCTTGACTCGCTATTACTGGTCTTTTGCGACGTTTCCATTCATTGACACGATTTGATTTATTGGTTCAATCCGGATTTCTCCCGTTAAGATTACGGATATGTACATAACTCAACTTATTTCAGACCCGTTTCAATTGTAGTGGAATTGTTTGAATTATAAAAACGACACCCCATTTCTTAACATGAAGCGAACCTTTGTTAATGGTCGGATGTTGTTTTGGGTGGAACCGCAAGTGTAAATGTTATTGTTGACCGTTATAAGATTTACATGGCTCGTGGCACCACCGGTGATGGTTCAGCGCTCAAATTCATGGTCTTTGGGATTAAATCAAGCTTGGTTCAAAACTCGGAGAGTTTCTTAATCATGAATGTTTTATAACCCGGAGCTGTTCGAAGCTTCGATTATTACCTATTACCTCAGGTATATATTGATGTTTTCCGAAGACAGCCGAATGAAATTGAACGTCGTTTTTTCACATTTCCCAGACTCAAACTGCAGTTAAATAGTATTATGGATCAATCTCAAACTGAATTTAAAAAGAATATCATCGATGCGGCGCTCATCATCTATATGGAAGATCGCACCCGGTTTACGTGGAGGAATATCGCAACGGCGGCGGGTTGTGAGGTGAGTGAAATCCAGCAATTTTATCCGGGAAAACAAGCCATCCTGCGTGCATTTTATGATATGATTCCGCAGATTTTCGAGGCTATGCGCGATGAAATCCCCGAATATGAGTCGCTGAATTTTGGCGAAAAAGTTTCGAATTATATCTACACGACGTTTGATGTTTTGAACGAGCACCGGGATTTCGTTGAGGAAACCTACGATGCGATGGTATTTCGTCGTGACAAAACTGGCTGGCATACGTCTTCTGAGGCCATTTTCAAGTCATTCATCGAGTCGGATGAGCGAATTCCCGATGCAAACCGCCTCCTGATTCAAGATTTCATGTACAAAATGTTGGTTCGGGAATATCATCAGCTAATCCGGTTCTGGATTCACGACGACAGCGAAGGATCGGAGCGAACATTGGCACTTGTCGACAAACTCACCTCGTTTTCCAATGAACTAATTTACTCTGGGATTGTCGACAAAGGGTTTGATTTGGCCAAATATCTCATCAGTCAGGATATCTGGAAATTCCGTTTTTCGGAGGTTTTCGCTGGTATAGATCAGCTGAAGGATTTCGCGACCGTGTCTGCCGGGAGGTTTAACAACGATATAGAATCTGCAATTAATCGGGTTCGGCGTGATATTAAATGTGGGAGCTTGACCTCGGGTAGCTCGGCGGATATATCAACGGCCGAAAAGACGTCTAGAACTGCATCAAAGTCCTCAAAAACTGCGACAGGTGCGACTGTAGAAAAGGCCGCGGATTCTGCCACCGCATCGCCGGAAGCCAACCAAACTACAAAATCAACTTCGAAATCAACGGCAAAAACTGCGACAGACTCAAAAGTAGACGCGCCGAAAGAAACGAAACCAAATTCTGCATTCGAAACCGCGACAAAGCCACCAGCAAAACCAGATACCTCATCGCCAGATTCTTCAAAAACGACATCCGATCACACCAACACATCCCCAAACACAGAAAATGAGTGATTTCCCATCATCCCGCTTCGAGCGCGGATCAATCATCGCAAAAACCGGACTCAAAGTTGGCGCAAACTACGCCGGATATCACTTAAAAAAGGTGCTTGGCAACAAAGACGCTAATTCGAAAAGCGCGCTGCACACCCAAAATGCCACAGCTGTTTTCAAAGAATTCAGCAAATTACGCGGCACGGCGCTCAAACTCGCCCAAACCCTGAGCATGGACAACGGCGTACTTCCCGAGGAATTCGCCGATATCATGAGTCAGGCCCAATATCAGGTACCTCCGATTAACAAAGCGCTAGTTCGCTCGATTATCAAGCGAGAATTGGGCGATTATCCGGAGAAGATTTTCAAAACGTTTACGCCGGATGCTATTGCAGCAGCATCCATCGGCCAAGTTCATCGGGCCGAGCTACACGACGGACAAAAAGTCGCGGTAAAAATTCAGTATCCGAACGTGCGAGAAACCATAAATTCGGATCTAGGAATAGCCAAAAGCCTTTTTAAGCGTATGGTAGACCACCCCTCTACCGACGATTATTTTTCTGAGGTCCGCGAAAAACTGCTCGAGGAAACCGACTACATCAACGAAGGTATGCAAATGGAGCAGTACGCAGCTTTGTTTAACTCCGAGAAATACATCACCCCGCGGTGGATTCCGGAATTATCCACGACTCGGGTGCTAACGATGACCTTCGTCGAAGGCCGCCACCTCGGAGCGTTCTTAAAAGAAAATCCGTCCCAGGAAGAGAAAAATCATTTTGGTCAGTTGATGTGGGACTTTTTTCACGACCAAATCAACAACAACTACACCGTTTATGCCGATGCGCATCCGGGGAATTTCCTATTCACACCCGACAGAAAACTTGGAATTATTGATTTCGGGTGCATCAAGACATCGCCGGCGGCGTTTTTCGACAATTACATTCGACTGTTTGATGTTCACATGCGCGACGACGAGGAATCGATGCGGAAAGTGTATCAAAATCTGGAAATGATTGATGCGGATCCGAAGGATAAGGAGTTTGAAGAGCGGTTTTATGCGTTTTGTCAGAGTTTTGGGAATCACTTTTTGTCGCCGTACAAGACGGAATATTTCGACTTTGGCGATGAAGATTTCGACAAATCAATTGCTGCATTCGCGAGGGAAGCTACGGGGTTTACCGAACCGCGAGGTTCCAAGCACTTCATTTACGTGAGCCGATTGCATGTCGGTCTGTATCAGATGCTTATGAAACTAAAAGCTACCGTTCATACACCCGGCGCGACGGAAATCCTGCAAGCGTATATCTCCCAAATCGAACCGGAATTGGTTGCTTGACAGCACGAAGCGGGCGAAGGTATCGATTTTCTGTACTGATGGAATGGTTTGAGCCAGGGTTCGTTGCCTAATCTTATATAGCGGGCGATAATTACGAACTTCTTTTTTATTGAGATGGTTTGTGTCCGAACACATTACCCGACGCAATCATGAATACTTTCCTGCTGGTTGACCCAAACTTCACCCTCTCAAACTCTGAATTAAGCCCGATTTCCACCAGGTACACAGATCTGAGTGTGGACGCAAAGATTACGCACAATTAAAGATTAATGCAGATCCGCTAAAATAAGTCGATTTGAGGACCTTTAAGTACGGTCGCGTCTTCTTTTGAAGCCGATGGCGTTGGCTTAATGTATCGTTCGCGGTTAACAAGCAGCATCTCCGGAATGAATTTCTTGTCGTACATGCGCTTGGCGAATCCGTTCAAGGCATCCTCGCCAGAGGCTGAAAGCGAAATCAGGCCACTTTCTGACTCACTGATAAATCCGAACGTTTTGAGGTCGTTGATCACCATGTACCCAAGCTGAGGCGTAATCCCCATATTCTTCTCAATGAAATCCCGTAAATTCGGATGTTCATCGAGCTTAGCGGCAAGTCCGAGTACGTTAAATTCTGCCTCCGTAAGCGGATAACCTTGACTATTTTTCGTTAACAACGCATCCCACGCCGCCTGGGAGTAATGAAGCCCGAACCAGGTCTTTGCCTCACGCACCAGCTTGAAACTGTACGCACATCCCAAATAATCGCCCGTTGGCGCCTTCACAGGCTCTCCACGGCTTCGGTAAAGTGAAACCAAGGTCGCCAAATCGAGCATATTCAAATTTGACGGATAGCGAAAATATTGGTCAGATCGTTTAATCATTCTGATGCAAATTTAGCAAAAACCGAGGTATTTCGGAGCCAATCATTTACTTTTTGGATGCGAGTTTTTCTTCGATGTATCCGAGAGCCTGATCCATGGTTAAGTCTTCGGGTTCAACGCCTTTCGGAACACTAACATTTGTTTTTCCATACTTAATATATGGACCATATCTGCCTGTCATAACCGAAACGTTCTCACCGGTGGTCGGATGCGGACCGAGTTCTTTAAGTGCAGTTGAGCCACGCTTGGTCTTTTTGGCTTCGGCAAGCAACGCCACTGCGCGTTCGTGTCCGATCGTGAGCACATCATCATCTTTCGCAAGCGATTTAAAGGCGCCATCGTGAACCACATACGGTCCGAAACGCCCAACACCTGCACGGATTTCCTTACCGGTATCAGGATGATTACCCAGATTTCGTGGTAACGACAACAAACTGATAGCCATGTCATAGTCCACATCTTCCATTTTCATGCCTTTCAGCAGGGATGTTCGCTTGGGCTTCTTGTTGGCGTCGGTAACTTCACCGAGTTGAACATAGGGTCCGAAACGACCCGTAAGCAGATAAATATCCTGCCCTGTTTCAGGATCCACACCCAATGTAGAAGGACCTTCCTCCGAAATACGAATCAATTCGAGCAGTTTTTCTACGGTGATGTCACCTGGAGATAGGTCCTGCGGCAGCGAAGCCGATACTATTTCGCCATTTTGCTTCATTTGAGCGTACGGACCAAACTTACCAACGAACAAATCTACATCTTCGAGTCCTTCGAGCGGCAGATCGATTTTTCTGGCCTCAGCTGCAATAATCTGCGATTCCTGCTTGTCGACCATGTTTCGGAGGCCATTTTCGCCGCCATAGTATTTTTGCAGATACTTAACGCGATTCTCGTTGCCCTGGGCGATTTCATCGAGTTGGGCTTCCATTTCGGAAGTAAACTGAACATCCACCAAATCGGGGAAGTACTTCTCGAGTAATTCGGTTACGGCAAATGCGGTAAATGTTGGAACCAGCGCGTTGCCTTCTTTTCGCGTATAGCCTCTGTTCAAAATCGTATCGATAATGGAAGCATACGTACTCGGACGTCCCACCCCTTCTTTCTCGAGGTGCTTCACCAAACTGGCGTCCGTAAATCGGGCCGGTGGCGTGGTTTCGTGAGGCAGAGCCTCAATCGATTCCGGTGTGATTTTGTCGTTTTTCTGTAATTCGGGCAGCGTTTTCTCCTGATCTTCAAGATCGGCAGCCGGATCATCGCTTCCTTCTACATAGGCGCGGAAAAATCCGGGAAAGAGAATCTTTTTACCCGAGGCGCGGAATTGTGCTTCACGTTTGTCGCCGCCAACGGTAACATCCGCCGTGATTGTA
>JAIUMT010000229.1 GCA_022565415.1 Balneolales bacterium
AACCGAAATGCGTAAAAGCATCTCGGTTTAACTTATTTACTGATTCATCGAGATAAGGAATTCGCGGTTATTTCGGGTTCCTTTCATCTTGTCCAGAACGAACTCGATAGCCTCCATTGGATTCATCGAAGTGAGGTATCGCCTCAGCAGCACAACTTTTTCGCGCGCTTCCTCAGAAACAAACAGCTCTTCTTTCCTGGTACCACTCTTATAGATGTCGATAGCAGGATAAATTCGTCGCTCTGATACTCTACGATCCAGCACGACCTCCATGTTACCGGTTCCCTTGAACTCCTCAAAGATAACATCGTCCATTCGGGAGCCGGTTTCGACCAGCGCAGTGGCCATGATGGTAAGCGATCCACCATTTTCGATGTTTCGTGCAGAGCTGAAAAGCTGTCTTGGGACTTTAAGTGCTTCGGAATCAACACCACCTGACATCGTTCGGCCATTATTTGCCGCTGTAATGTTGTAGGCACGGGCCAATCGGGTGATGGAATCCATCAACAGAAGCACATCGTAACCGCTTTCCACCAAACGCTTCGCTTTTTCGAAAACGATTTCAGCCAGACCTTTGTGATTCTCTGGTTTTTGGTCGAATGTTGAAGCAACAACCTCGGCGTTGACCACGGTTCGCTCCATCTCGGTAACTTCTTCCGGGCGTTCGTCGATCAACAGAATGATGATTTTCGTATCCGGGTTGTTCATCGAAACAGAGTTCGCGATATGACGCAGGATGGTGGTTTTACCTGTTTTAGGCTGTGCCACGATAAGTCCGCGCTGCCCCTTCCCGATAGGAGAAAACAAATCGATTATTCGGGTAGTATAGTTATCAGATTCATTTTCCAATTTATAACGTTCATCAGGATAAACTGGAAGCAGGTTATCGAACTCAGGCCGAGAGTCCATATTGTTAGGAACTCGTCCGTTAACGCCCTCAACCCGAAGTAGTGCGAAATAACGCTCACCAACTTTCGGAGGTCGAATAATACCGACAACGGTGTCGCCTTGTTTCAGGCAAAATCGCTTAATTTGCGACGGAGAAACATAAATATCGTCGGGACTTGCGGCATAATTGTAATTCACAGAACGCAGAAATCCGTATCCATCCGGCAAAATTTCGAGCGTTCCTTCGTTAACCAGGTAACCACCTAGTTGAGGCTCAATTTCTTTAATACGCCCTAATAATGTCTCTGCCTGGGATTCTGGTAGAGCTTCGTGAACCAATTGCTTCTTGGCCTTCTGATCTTTTCGTCCGCCAGACGAGGTTGCGTCGCGGAAATCGGCGTGTTGTTTGGGATCGTTCTGTCTGGATTGGTTCTGAGGCTGATTTTTCGGAGAGCGGCGGTCGGCTTCTTTAGAATCTATATTTCGATCGGATTGTTGCCGTTGATCATTGCGATCGGATTGCTGACGCTGATCGTTTCGGTCTGGTTGTTGCCGTTGCGAGTTCTGATCATTACGATCACGTTGGACGTTATCGCGGGATCGATCAGGTTGTTGCTGAGGTCGTCGATCGTTTTGTTTCGATTGATCACTTTGGGACGATTCTCTCGGGCGATCAGCTTGCGATTGTTGTTTCTCGTTCTGTTTCGGGCGATTTCCTTGAGGATTTTCCCTTTTTGTGTTGGAATCTGCCTGACTTGAATTTCGCTTTTCTTGAGCTTTGGCCTCCAGGCGCGCCTGATGAATTTCATCTGGAGTGCGAGGCTGCTTAATATCTTGCACTTTAGATTCATCGTCGACATTCTTTCGAGGACGCCCACGTTTCGGCTTTTCAATCTCCTCGGGAGATAACTCATCGGCAAAATCAGGAAAAACCTGCGCTTCAAGGTCGACTTTCTGTTCGGCTTTGATACGCTTCTTAGGTTTCGGTCCACGTTTGCCTTCGCCTACAATAGATTCTTTAAAATCTGGGAAGATAGCATCGAGGTCAATATTATCATCATTTTGCGGATTCTTAGGCTTTCTGCCCCGTCTTTTTTGTACGGGTGCAACAGCATCTAAAGCGGTTGATTCCGATTTAGAATCGCCAACTGGGTTTTCATTATTGAAATCCATAAGCGTTTGAGCCTGAGTTTCAATTGCACGACGTAATCGTGAAACTAAATCTGCTTTTTTTACCCCGGTAACTGGCATAAGACCGTACTTTCGGGCCAGTGCTTGTAATTCTTTGAGGGTTTTATCTTCGAGAAACATGAGGTCTCTCGCATGAAATCCAACAGGTTGGATATCCGACATGTGTATACCTAAGCTATCTTTGTGAAAAAAAATGGTAAAGCGTGGAGTTTCTGTGCCTTCACGGATCTGACTGTTTGTGGATCTGTGATATTCTGAGAGGCGAAAAAATCGTGACTATGGAACGTAAGCTGGTGATTCCATCCATTCAGAAACTATACTGTAAAAGTAAAAACTTCCTGTAAATAAAACCAACTGTGTTTTTGCCAACTCCAAAATAAAGCCGACCTGCTCTTTACTAAATGAAAATTGCTCAACTTGGTCAAAATACGCCCTAAATTCTTCGTATGAGGCAGATCGTGGCAGGTTTAGACCAAAATAATAAACACGACCCACGATTTCGAGCTCTTTAACGACCCGTTCTGTTAATTTATCTTTCATCATTGCAGTTACTACGACAGCATCGTCTAACGAATAATGCTGATTCAAATACGAAAGTGTCGAATGGAGTCCTTCTGCGTTATGGGCTCCATCAAAGTAAATATGAAGCTCGGGGTGCATGCGTTCAAGCCTCCCGCGAAGCCCGCTTAAAGACCGTACGTTTTGAAGTCCGTAAGCAATTTGCGATGATTTCATTGGAAAGTCTATCTTCAGAGCCTCACATGCCGCGAGTACCATCTCGGTATTTATCTGAATATGCACAGATTCCACGTCAGAAGCGTTCTGCGTTGCGGATTTCGACAATGGTACGTGCACGCCACCTACGCTGCGTGCGTGCTCCTGAATCGCACTCAGGGCTTCTACAGGCAACTCTCCCAGGATGTATCGACCACCTTGCTTTATGATTCCAGCTTTTTCGCGGGCTATGAGTCCCAACGTATTTCCAAGCTGCTCGGTATGATCAAATCCAATGCTTGTAATGATGCTTAATTCGGGATCAATTATGTTGGTTGCATCAAGTCGCCCTCCTAGTCCCGTTTCGATAATTGCGATGTCTACGTTTGACTTGGCGAAATACCAGAATGCAATGGCAGTAGTCAGCTCAAAAAATGTTATCGGATGCTTTTCGATGGCACTTGCATGCTCGTTGAAAAACTGGAGCATCTCTTGCTCTGATATCATCACGCCATCGATCCGAAACCGTTCACGAACATCGATGAGGTGCGGCGAGGTAAATAGACCGGTTTTGTAGCCGCCCGATGTGAAAACTGCCGACAACATGCTGCAAACCGTACCCTTTCCATTCGTACCGGCTACATGAATACTTCGAAATGAGCGCTCAGGATTTCCGATAGCATCGCAGAATATCCGAATTTGGTCGAGTGCAAAATGAGCGGCACGTCCGCCCACATCCGAAAACTTCGGCATTGCCAGCAGATAGGCCTCAACTTCTTCGTAATTGGTGAATTTCGGGGTCATTTGTGATAAACTACGGTTACTGCGAGGATTAAAAGAACAGTTTTTTCTGGAAAACCGTAATTTAGGAACATGATATATAAGAACGTACTTCTACCCCTATTTTTTCGGGCCGATCCGGAATCTGTCCACGATGCCATTTACCGACTCGGAAGATGGGTAAACCAATCTGATGCAGCCTGCAATGCCGTCGAGTCTATTTTTAAAAAGGATTTCCCCCTTTTGAAACAGGAGGTTTTCGGATTAAAATTCGATAACCCAGTCGGACTAGCCGCTGGTTTCGATAAAAACGGATATTTGCCGCGTTCTGTGCAAGCGCTTGGATTTGGATTTACTGAAATCGGCAGTGTGAGTGCACTTCGGTCGGATGGTAATCCAAAACCCAGAATGTTTCGCTTACCTCATGATGAGGCATTGGTTAACCGAATGGGGCTAAACAATGAAGGTGCTAAAGCAGTCGCAAATAGATTACTAACAGCTGTAAGGCCGACTTCACCCGTCGGGATTAACATCGCCAAAACACATAGTCCGGCGATTATGGGCGACTTGGCTATTCTCGATTATGTGCAGTCTTTTTTAGAAGCACGCAAAGTTGCAGATTACATCACCATCAATATTTCGTGCCCGAATACCGAAGAGGGAAAAACCTTCGAAGATGTTGAGTCGTTAAACAAGTTGCTTTCTGCCATCGACAAAGCACACGTCGGAAATCGCACTCCCCTTTTGGTTAAATTATCAGCCGATTTAGACAAAATCGCCTTAGAAGAATTGGTTAGGTGTTGCGAAACCCATCAAATCGACGGATATGTAGCTGTAAATACCTCCGCAAATCGCGATGAATTACCTCAGACCGAAGCATCGGATATTGCACGAATTGGTAGGGGCGGGTTAAGTGGCAAACCATTGTTCTCACGAAGTCTCAAAACGGTTGAACGAATCTCGGAATTAACCAATCAGCGTAAAGCTATAATCGGTGTGGGCGGAATCGATTCGTCTGATGCAGCCATTGAAATGTTCAAAGCTGGAGCATCGCTAATTCAGCTTTACTCAGGACTCATTTACAAAGGACCATTTCTGATACGCCAAATCAACAATGGTTTAGAGCGTTATTTGAAATCGCACGGACTCAACTCTCTTAGCGAACTACGGGGCTATAAGTCTATAGAAATACTGAAATAGCAGGATGTTTGCACTGGTTCGTTTTCTGAGCGAGGTGCAGAAAACTGAGCATTTTCGAGGATCAAATCTCTTAATGTGGAGGCCAGGTTCAATGCATCGTCATCAATAAGTAAGGTCGCCCGTGTAGCGCGCCCGAGATGATTGACCGTTACTTCAAACTCGAAATCGCCAGAAAGCACTCCCTGTGCCTGCATTAAATCAGAAAAACCCGATTCTTCGAGGAACAAGTCTTGTCCGCCAACTAGAGTGAGAGGTGCATCTAACACGTCACATTCGACGAACTGGGCTTCGAAATTATCAGGAAGTTCAAGAGGTTGCAATAGCTGTTGCGATTCATCTGCTTCATCACCCTCCATCAAAGATGCCGGTACTTGCAAAGTTTCAAGCATATCACGTGCACGTTCGGCTACTCTGCTTTGTGCAAACCCACTTACGATAGATTGCAGTGTGGTTCTTGTGCTGTCCCAAGCTTCGCCCATGTAAGGGAAGTAATCATCAAAATTGGGCTGTGTGAGGGTTGAATCAACCATATTCGAATATATTTCCATGTCTTCTTCAGAAAGAGTGGTATCCAGAAGTGCCTCCATTGCCAATTCTTGCTCATCTTGAAACGCGGCATACTTTTCGGACCAAATTTCGCGCTGAAGTTCTCTTTCGGCGAATTTTTGAGAAAAGGCTACATCAGATCGACCCATTTCGGCGAATACCAAAGCTTTATTGAACAGAACCTCTGGTTTTTGTGGAGCCTCGGGGTGTC
>JAIUMT010000230.1 GCA_022565415.1 Balneolales bacterium
AACCCATGCCGCGCTCACACATCCCATGCGGACAACCAAAATTCAGCTCAATTCCATCCGCCCCGGCGTTTTCGCAATCCTTAATAATTTGCTCCCACTCAGCCCGGCTCTCCACCATCAGCGAAGCGATCACCGCATGATTCGGGAAAAACTTCTTAACCTCCTCGATTTCGCGAAGGTTATCGGCCAGCGGACGATCGGTAATGAGCTCGATATTATTGAACCCGGCCATTCGGGTGTCGCGATAATTTGTTGCACCGTAGCGGCTCGAAACATTCACAACGGGCACGCCTAGCGTCTTCCAAACCGCCCCGCCCCATCCGGCATCGAACGCCTTCATGACCTGATATCCCGAGTTAGTTGGCGGCGCTGATGCCAGCCAAAATGGATTTGGTGCCTTTATTCCTGCAAAGTTGATTGATAAATCTGCCATAATAGAACGATCGTTAAGATTTTGAAAAATGATTGATTGAGAAGGCCGGCAATACGAAGATGTTTGATTGATTTACTTGTAGTATTATCGCATTTGTTTCGTTGATAAAGGATTGATTCGACCGTTTTCCAACCAGTGCATTCTCGATTGTATTCGTGAATTTATTACTGATTATGCTTTTGTCGGGCTGGTCTATCATCCTTTGCCTGTTTGAGTGTTCGTTGATCCAATTTTGATTTAGCCTTTGTCGGGCAACGTAGATTGGAGTGTTTAGTTTATTTATGATTGATTTAGCCACTGGTCGATTCCGCGGGCTGCTGCTTTTCCATCATGAGCTCCATTTACGACCTCTGCGCCGCCGTTTACGGCATCTCCTCCGGCAAAATATTTCGGATTATCGGTCTGGAAAGTAGCCTCATTCACTATAATGCGTTTGCTTCGATCGATTTGAAGCGCGTCAATCTGTTCGAATAACTCGGCCAGTTTCGCCTGACCCGTTGCTTTAATCACCAAATCGCACTCCAACACGAATTCGCTGCCGGCAACTTCTTCCAATTTGCCGTTTCGCGACTGTGTTTTGATGAACTTCACACCAGTTGCTTTGCCATTTCCGACTATTTCGACCGGCTGGGCGTTGAATAATCCGCGGGCACCGGCGCTTCTGGCCAGATCGTACTCGAAATCGTATCCACCCATTTCGTCGCGTGAACGTCGGTACGCCAAAATCACCTCACTAGCCCCCATTCGGGCACTTTCAGAAGCCGCATCCATCGCGGTATTTCCGCCACCGAGCACGATAACACGATCGGGAACGTGAATTTCATGCTGCTCCATGCGAAGTTCTTCCACAAATTCCACGGCTCCGATTACGTTAGCCTTGTCGATGCCCGGGATGCCCAACGTCGCCGTTGGACCAAGTCCGACACCCAAAAATATCGCGTCGTAATTCTCCTCGAGATCTGCGAGCTGCTCTTTCGACGTAATCGGCGAGTTGTAGTTAATATGAAAATCGAGTTGTTCCTGCAAGAAATCCATCTCAGCAAGCACTTCCTCATTTGTAATCTTGTAAGGAGCGGTGCCATGCACGGTGAGTCCCGAAGGCTTATCTTTCGCTTCGAAAATATCTACCGTGTAGCCCATAGTTCGCAGCTCGCACGCACACGAAATTCCGGCCGGACCAGCGCCAATCACAGCCACCCTCCGCCCATTGTCGGTGCCCGGATTAAAAATCCGCTTGCCCGACTTAATAATCTGGTCGGTCGCGTAGTTTTGTAGCCTTCCGATTTCGATCGATTTCACGTCCTGATGATTGTACACGCAGGCGCCCTCGCAAAGCACTCCAGTCGGACAAATTTTGCCACACGCGTTTCCAAACCAATTCTGATCGAAGATCGATTTCGCAGCGCCTTCCACATTCCCCGTCTGTATTTGCTTAATAAACAGCGGGATATCAATTTCGGTCGGACACGCATGCATACACGGAGCATCGTAACAAAAAAGGCATCGCGAACTCTCGTAAAACGCCTCCGTTTTGTTCATTAAAGGCTTTTTCTGAGCAAAATTCTGATGAAATTCTTCGCTCGTTGTGGGTCTTTTAAATTCGGACATAAGATTTTGACTATTTGAACCGGTAAAATTTTAGGGCTGAGGGGGACTTCACCTCCCTCAGAAAAAGAATGGCCAGACCGTGGACTTCACCGGAATAAAAATGAAGAACAGAGAGCCCGGCCATTGCTTTATAATTCGGTCAGCTTGCCGTACGTCTCCGGACGACGATCGCGGAAGAATTGCCAGGTAGAGCGAACTTCATCGATCATATCCAAGTCGAATTCGGATATCAGTAGTTCATCGTCGTATTCGGATGCTTCTGCAATTATTTGTCCGCGGGGATCTACGAAATACGAGGTTCCGTAAAATCGTCCCAAATTCCAGGGTTTTTCTTCGCCGACGCGGTTGATGCAGCCCATGAAGTAGCCATTTGCAGCGGCGTGAGCGGGTTGCTCAAGTTTCCAAAGGTATTGGGAAAGTCCGGCAACGGTAGCTGACGGATTATACACGATTTCGGCGCCGTTTAGTCCCAAAATACGGGCTCCATCCGGAAAGTGTCTGTCGTAGCAGATGTACACGCCGACTTTTGCATACTTCGTCTGAAATACGGGATAACCGAGGTTTCCGGGCTTGAAAAAGAATTTCTCCCAGAATCCTGTGGTGTGCGGGATGTGGTTTTTCCGATATTTGCCCAGGTAGGTCCCGTCGGCATCAATCACGGCGGCAGTGTTGTAGAAAACGCCAGCCTGCTCTTTTTCGTAAATCGGAACCACAATTACCATTTGGTACTTTTTCGCGTAATGCTGCATCAGCTCGGTTGTCGGACCCGGAACGGTTTCTGCGGATGCATACCAGTCTTTATTCTGACCCGGACAAAAATATGGCGTGTTGAAAATCTCCTGAAGGCACAGAATCTGAACTCCCTTTTTTCCGGCTTCTTCGATGTAGGGAATGTGTTTGTCTGTCATGGCCTTCATGATTTCGGAGATGCTTCCCTCTCCCTCTGTCATGGGAAGACTCATCTGAATAAGACCTGATTTTACTTTTCTGGGCATAATTGATAGAGTTTTGTTCTTGTTGACTATGTAAATTGAGCGTTGGGCGGTTAGTCGCCATTTAGGTCGATAAGTATGTACTTAATCACCATTCTGATGAGTAAGTAATCGATTTAAATCACATACGATGTCTTTCCGCGCTTCACGAATCGACCATTTCCCGCCTCCAAATGGCATTTTCCGTTCTCGATGGCGACTTCACCGCGAAGCAGTACCGTTTCGGTCTTTCCTGTAACCTCCCAACCTTCATAACTGGAATAATCCACATTCATATGATGGGTATCTTTTGAAATCACGTGCTTCGCTTCAGGATCGAACACAACCACATCGGCATCAGAACCAATAGCGATGGTACCCTTCTGCGGATACATTCCGAATATCTTGGCCACGTTCGTTGCGGTCACTTCCACGAACTTATTCAGCGAGATGCGCCCTTTTTTAACCCCCTCCGAAAAGAGCAATTCCATCCGATGTTCGATGGCCGGATGACCATTCGGGATTTTGGCAAAATTATCTTTTCCGAGCAGCTTTTGCTCCCATGTAAACGGGCAATGGTCGGTCCCAACCGCGTTTATCAGTCCTTGCTGTAGTCCAGACCACAACGCAGCCTGATCTTTCTTCTCGCGAATCGGCGGACTCATCACCCACTTCGCCCCTTCAAAATCGTTTTCATAAACGGATGCATCCACCGTTAAATACTGCGGACATGTTTCCACAAACACGCGCTGATTCCGCAACCCAGCCCGACGCACCGCATTCAAAGCCCCTTCGCAGGTCATGTGCACGATATATCCGGTGCAGCCCGTGTAGTGCAACATATCACAAAAACGAGCACTGGCTTCCGACTCGGTCACTTCCGGCTGCGACAAATAATGATACAGCGGCGCGGTTTTGCCTTCGGAGAGATGCTTGGCTATCATCGAATCAATCACATCTCCGTTGGTGGCATGAACCGTAACCAGTCCGCCGTGCTCTTTTACGACTTTCATCAGCTGCACCATCTGACCATCGTCGATCATGAGGGCGCCTTTGTAGGCCATAAAAGTTTTGAACGAGGTGATTCCCACATTTTCGATCAAATCGACGACTTCTTTGGCAACCTCGTCGTTAAAATCGGTTACCGCCATGTGATACGAATAATCGCCAATTGCCTTTTTACTCTTCTGCTGCCAGGTTTTCAGGGCATTGTGCAGGGTATCGCCCTGAGTTTGCAGTATGAAATCAATTACAGTTGTGGTGCCTCCGAACAGGGCCGCCCGGGTTCCCGACTCGTAATCATCGCTGGAAAAGGTGCCCATGAACGGCATGTCGAGATGCACATGCGGATCGATGCCGCCCGGAAATACCAATTTGCCCGTTGCGTCGATGGTTTTTTGGGCCTGATGCGGCAAGTTCGCGCCAATCACGGCAATTTTCCCGTTCTCGATGTACAAATCGGCTATGTAATCTTCCGATGCAGTTACAATTCGTCCATTTTTTATCAGTACTGACATAGTTTCGTTGTTTTGAATCATTTTTAGTGAACTTTCGCCGGATCTGTTGGCACGTTTTTCATCAGATAGTAATACAGTGCGAAGGCCACGCCAAAGCCCGTGAACCACGAAAGTGAATAAAGGAAGTCGAGCGCCGGCACCCAAAACCCGACCAGGGCGACTAATACTCCCGCCGCCAGCGCAATCATGGCCGCTTTATTGAACCCAGATCCGCCATAGGCATATATCCCCTCGGGTTTGTACAGCTCTGCCAGGTGCAGTTTCTTGTCCCGAATCAGGTAATAATCGCAAAGTAAAATCCCAAGAACCGGACCCAGAAGTCCGCTGATGAAAACCAAAATGGCTCCGATGTCGTCCATCAGCCACCACGGACACATTATAATCCCGACAATCCCCGCGATAACTCCGCCTTTTCGGAAATTAAGTCGCTGGGGCACCACGTTCGCGATGGCGTTGGCCGGTGCTATCACATTTGCGGCAATATTCGTGCTTAGGGTTGCTATAATGAGGGCGATTTGTGCGAAAATAACCACCACAGGATCCTGAAAACGCGCCACGAGCGAAACCGGATCCCAGGGAGTGTCTTCGACAATTAAAATGTCTTTGAATGAAATAATGGCCGCACTGGTCACGAATATGGCCACGAACGAGTAGAACGTCATGGTCGTTGGCAGGCCCAGAAACTGGCCCTTCAACTGATCCTTCTGGTTTTTCGAAAGTCTGGTGATGTCGGCTATGCTGATGGCCATCGTTGCCCAAAATCCGACCATGGCAGTAAACCAAATCAGGTACATCAGCAATGGCGGACCATCTTCGCCCATAAATCGCTGCGGAATTGCTGAAACCACGCTCGAGTAGGCCATGTCTTCGTTTCGAAATTGCACACGAACCGGCTCCGCTCCGCTACTAAACGCCTCCTGATATGGCAAGTTCAGCGTTGTTTGAGCCGATTCTACCGCCATCCAGCCCATTTCCAAAGCCCCCTCCGCAG
>JAIUMT010000231.1 GCA_022565415.1 Balneolales bacterium
AGTCGAGATTATAGAAATATCAGCGATACTATAATCTTTGAACTTACGATAATTAGAAACGGTTACCTTGTTAATGTCTTTCAGTTGAATTTTTACATCCGGATTTGCAAAGCTGATATCCTGATCAGAAACATCAAATTTTGAACGAAGAATGCGAATATAGACATACGCGAGAACTAAAAATCCAACCCCAAAAACAGGCAATAGCAAAACTCCGAGAACAATAGTCCGATAGTAATAACGCCAATCTGTTCTATATGTAATTGATTTCATGCGGATGATTACCTTATTTAATGTCAAATTATGTTATAAAGTAACGAATTGTGTCCAAAATCGAATCGGATGAGGCGATTATTAACAGAGTTTATAACCCTTCTTCGTATATTTGTGTTCGAACAAACCCCTCATATAATTTTCTGAAGTGTGAAGTTCTGGAAATATGCCGTCGCCGTCTGGCTGACTCTTGTTATTGTAGTAGGTTTTTTGCTACGAATCCCAATGATACCCGTTCTGGAAGAAACTGCCAGAAACCTGTTTTTACACGTCCCTATGTGGATGACAATGTCTTTTTGTTTTCTACTTGGAGTAATTTTCAGCATTCGTTATTTGGCTTCCGGAAATATAGAAATGGATATTAAGGCCGAATCAGTTACCAAAATTGGCGTACTTTTCGGTCTGTGTGGACTCATTACTGGATCTCTTTGGGCACGGTTCACCTGGGGTACCTGGTGGACATTCGCCGAACCCAAAATCAACATGTCGGCAATGGCTATGATGATTTACGTCGGTTATTTCATACTGAGGGGTGCCTTCACCGATCAAGTTAAGCGTGCACGAATTTCTGCGGTTTTTAATGTATTTGCAGCTACCACCATTCCATTTTTACTCTACATCATTCCACGACAACTGCCAAGCCTTCACCCGGGTGCAGATGGGAACCCTGCTTTCAGCGACATGACAGACACTGAACTCAGACTTATTTTTTATCCGGCTGTTATTGGATTTATCGGACTGGGATTCTGGTTATATAACATTACCCTTCGATCGCAAATGCTCCATCACAAGATGCAACTCCGCAATCTGGAAAAACAATAATTCTCTATATTACATGTTACTATTTCTGTTCTCTTTATTATTTGTTCAATCTGACACGCTAACCCAGGCATATTCTGATAAGTGGGATGGTCCGATGCCAGACGAAAGTGCTTTTTCGTCGCTGATGAGCTCCAACGACATGATTTTTGTGGTACTTGGCGTTAGTTTAATTATATGGTTTACACTCCTCGGGTATCTTTTTATAACTGAAAGAAAACTCTCCCGACTGGAAAAACAATTCGAAAATTCAAAATAAGTATACAGATGAAACCTCGTCTTATTGTTGGCTTAGTATTTATGATTGCTTTCACCTCTTTAGTTCTTTACAACTTTAGTGGAAGTATTGGCTCATACATTGACTTCGAAGAAGCTCAGGTCCGGGAGGGATCCAAGGCTTACGTTATCGGAACATGGGTGAGAGACATGCCTCACGGATTCAACAACGAATCGCGTACATTTAATTTTCATATGATGGACGAGCAGGGCAACATCAGAAGAGTGGTCTATAACAACGCAAAACCACAAAACTTCGAAGATGCTATTCAGTTGGTTGTAAAAGGCTCAATGAGCAATGAAGTTTTCTACTCTGATGACATGCTGGTTAAATGTCCTTCAAAGTATAATGATGAATCGCCCGAATTTACCGCAGCGGAGGCGGCTATATGATCGGTATTATTGGCAAGAGCCTCATTATTCTAGCTTTTTTAAGCAGTATTTTAGCAATTCTTTTTTACTACCTCGACTCTAAAAAACCAAACCAACGACTAAGCACTCTAGGACACTCTTTTTTCATTCTAAAGGGTGTTTTCATTACAGTTGCATCCGGTTTACTTGTCTACCTGCTATTTACTAATCAGTTTCAGTATTACTACGTGTACAACTACACGAGCCTGGACCTGCAAGCCCAATACTTAGCCGCAGCGTTCTACAGTGGTCAGGAGGGAAGTTTCATGCTTTGGGTGCTGATGTCCTTCTTAGTTGGATTGGCCCTAATTAAATGGACAAGTCCTGTCTATCGTTCTCCGATGATGTTTTTCTTCTCACTCACTCAGTTTTTTCTACTGTTTATGCTGTTGGGGATTGATGTTTTTGGAAACACGCTCGGAGCTTCACCTTTCAGAACGCTTCAAGAGCAGATGCCAAATCTTCCGGTTTGGGCAGTGAATCCGGATTTTGTTCCAGCTGATGGAAGTGGATTAAACGATTTGCTTCGCAGTCCGTGGATTGTAATACATCCACCGTTCATCTTTTTAGGATTTGCAATGATGACCATTCCATATGCATTTGCATTGGCAGCACTTTGGAGAAGAGCTTATCAGGATTGGATTTATCCAGCTCTTCCCTGGGCACTTGGTGCAAACTTGTCATTGCTTATTGCCATCTTTTTGGGCGGTTATTGGGCCTATGAAACATTATCCTTTGGCGGATATTGGGCGTGGGATCCCGTCGAAAACGCGTCGTTAGTACCCTGGATTGTGGGCGTTGCTGGTATTCACACCATGTTGATTCAACGTCGAAGTGCCAGCTCGAAGAAGGCTTCACTAATCTTTGCTATCCTTGCGTATATATTAGTTGTCTATCAGACTTTTTTAACACGCTCTGGTGTACTCGGAGAAGCTAGTGTACACAGTTTTGTCGATCTCGGACTATACAACCAATTGTTATTATTCGTGTTTGCAATGATAATTATGGCTGTTGTGTTGTTTGCACTTCGGTACAAAGACATGCCATCTCAAGAACGTGAAGATCCGATTTTATCCAAAGAATTTATGATGTTCGCTGGAGCGTTGGTACTATTCATGAGCGGGTTGGTGATTATTCTGGGAACGAGTTCTCCGATTATTGGCCACTTTTTTGTGGCAAATCCGACTCCGCCAGAGATGTCGTTTTATAATAACTGGTCGATTCCATTCGCTGTCGCCATCAGTATCATGACGGTTATAACGCAGCATTTGTGGTGGAAGAAAATTGCCAACGTTGAAGATTTGGCGACCCACCTCACTTGGCCAATTGTGATTACATCCGTGGTAACTGTTGCAACTATTGTACTCGGTGACATCCGAAACCCAGTATATATGATCTACATTCTTGCTGCTTATTTCGCTCTGTTCGGAAATGGTTGGCTGATGATTAATATTTACCGCAGTAAGCCCCGAATGATTGGAGGAACACTTACGCACGTTGGTTTTGCTGTGATGCTACTGGGATTCATGGGTTCTGCGTTCGATCGTCCGATGCTTGATGCTGAAACAAAACGCTACAATCAAGCTGTTCAGCGTGGCGATGTAATCGACTCAGATGGATTTCCTGTTGTTCAGCCCATGCACATGATTGAGTTATTCAAAGATGAGCCCAAACTAATCGACGATCGTTATTTGGTTACGTTTCTCGATGCGAGAATAACAGAAGACAATCGCCCTGGAGAGCAGGAGTACACCCTTCGTATAGAAGATACTAAACGAAATAATAGGGCATTCTACATCAAACCTCAGGTTTATCCGATGCTTGCCAGCTCCCAAATGGGAAGTGTTAGCTGGACCGTAGATCCTGAAGTGAGCATGGGATTCTTTAGCGATATCTATTCTTATGTAGCGGGATCTTCTCTGGTTGACAGAGAGTTTGATAACTGGAATCAAGGCCAGTTTTCTCCGGTTGAGCAATCATCCGAAATAATTATTTATGATGGTAGTGGTCAAGAAACCAAAACTGTGAGAATTCGACGTGGAGGCACTATTACCGTAGACAACTTCGTAATATCATTTAGTGATTTTGAGTTCTTGCCACCTGAGGAGTACCCAGCCAATGCCACCATTGCTGTTAAAGCAATGCTCGAAATGCAGAATACGGTAACGGGGGATGTTTTTTCAGTTCGGCCTACATTTGCAATAATTCGGGAGGGTGACTCAAACAATACATTTGCCCCAGTTGAAGAAATTGAGGGATCGAATATGACACTTCAATTCACAAATGTGAATCCGAATTCGGAAGAGATCGAACTCCAAATTTCCGGCATTCACTCGGTTGAAGAAAAAGAATGGGTATTGTTAACAATTGAAAAGAAACCATTTGTTTCCGTAGTTTGGTTGGGTACCATTCTACTTATGATTGGTTTCTCGGTATCAATTGTCAGACGTTGGAACGACCAAAAACGTCGTGAAGTGAACGAAAAAAGAGGCGTAAAACAGGATGACGATAATGAAATGTATACGTAGTCTGCTCGTAATTACTATGGTTTTGGCCGGTTTTGGATCTATTCAGGCTCAACAATTGGATGAAAAATCTCCATCAGGTGCGATGTTGAGATCTTTGGTAATGCCAGGATGGGGACAATACTATACCAACAGCTCCGATTGGAACAGAGGTCGTGCTCATTTCATTGCAGATATCGCGCTTATCGGCGGATATTTTGGCGTCACGCTTAATGCGAACAGATTGGAAATCAATCGAAATACATTCGCACAGCAGCACGCCGGAGCCAATCTCGACAGTAGAGGACGCAATTATCGCCTCAACGTTTCAGAATTCAATTCAATTTACGCATACAACGACTATCAAGAACGAACAAGAAACTGGGATAGAATCATCAATAATACAGATGAACTATTCTGGCAATGGGATTCGGAATCGAACCGACGCGAGTTTATGAGCTTAAACAATCGTATTGATCAAAACCGTCAGCAATTACCCGCCATTGCATCGTTAATGATAGTAAACAGAGTTATTGCCGGCATCCACGCGTATGCCAACGCAAATTCGTACAATCAGTCCCAGGCTTCTTTAACCTTTACTATTCCGTATCAAACGGGTGGACAAGGGATTATGGCTAATTTTCAGCTCAACTTTTAGCAAGGTTATGGTTCGCTTTGTCCTTGAAATAATGTATGATGGGACGAACTACGCTGGTTGGCAGAAACAGCCAAATACCAAAACTGTACAATCTGAAATCGAGAGTGCCTTACAGATTATACTTCGAGAGCCGATTTCGATTATGGGTTCTGGAAGAACAGATGCCGGCGTACACGCTCAGCAACAATTCGCGCATTTCGACACAAACGCCACAATCCCCGACAACCATAAGTTTCTTCGAAGCCTGAGAGGACTCCTGCCGCGAGATATTCTCGTTAAGAACATCCGGGAAGCAAACGACGAGTTTCATGTTCGATTTGATGCAAAATTTCGTCAGTACAGATATCAATTTTCTAATTACGATGATGTGTTCAGCGAGAAATACACGTGGGTAATACTTAAGGAACTCGACATACTTGCCATGAAAGAATGTGCCCAGTTATTGCATGGAACACATGATTTTGCGTCGTTTAGCAAGTTTAGTGCAGAGGTAGCCAACACACGATGTGAAATACTGGCAAGTGAGATTGTGATGATTGATGAGGGCCGTTGGCATTACAGAATTCGGGCGAAT
>JAIUMT010000232.1 GCA_022565415.1 Balneolales bacterium
ACCAATCTTCGCCAACGATTGATACGCCTTCGTCTTCGGTGTCGATGATGACCTCATCCATTGGTGGGGGGGGTAGTTTGAGTGAATCGGCGTGGGTTACAGCCAAAATAGTCGGAACTGGACGCTGGAATGTTCCCCCGTTGGGCATATTGATAAGCTTGCTGCCAACAGCCATGGTTGTGCTGCCACCACCATCCAGATTCATTGCTTCAACTGCGCCAAGGTCGATCATGAGTTGAGCTAAGTTTGGCAGATTAATACCAAAGCTAAAAAACTCGCCTCTCGGACGACTTTCAACAGCGACCAGCAAAACGCGATTGTCGTCTGTGAATCCGACAGCGGAACGTGGAACAGCGTTATTTCCCACAAGACCTGAATTGCCGAAGAATCCTTCTTCATCGTAGGTATAGCGAACTTCTCCGTTCTTAACCAAAACCGGTCCGCCGCCAATCCCCATCAAAAGTTGCTCGTAAGATGAGCCATTAGTTCGAACCGGTACAGGAGCGGGGCTTCCCGGCGCATTCGGAGATGGTGAATCAAACTTTATGATATCATCTAGCGTACTTCCAAAATGATAGATCCAGTCGATCGACATGCTGAAGTCTTCGTTGATTGAAAACATCGGACGTGTAACATAATAGGTAGTTCCATCTCTGTTCACCGCACTCAGGTTTTGAGAGCGGAGCTGACCGGGCTCTACGAGTGCAGATAAAGAGGTTGAACCGCCGAAATACCCACCGTTAATTGCTGCAATTGCTCCAACATGAGTAGTAAAGTTAGTGGTTGTTCGGAATGGATTACTGAAGTATGGATGAACAATGATATCTGGATTGTTTAAGTCGACATCCAGATAAAAAACAAGGACTTGGTCAGCTTGATTGTAACCGCGAATCAGTTTCACTCCGTCGGGTAGTTCTTCGTCCTCGCTAAGGTCTGTCCACACATACTGGGCGTTACCGGAAAGTGGAATTATAAGCAAAAGAAGAAATAGAAATAGTTTGTAGATGAAATTAGGACTCATAAGATTATGCTATTGTGATGGTTGGATGATTATCTAAAATACCACATAAGATTCACTGCCGAAAGCCAGAACTTTAAACAAAAAAGGCACGAACCGTATGACGATCCGTGCCTTGAAAAAACTTCATCTGAAAGTAATTACTTACTTAACAGCAAGCATTCCAGATAATCTTTGCGCTTGAGCGGCTTGTGGAGAGCTTGGATATTTCTCAAGTATTTCTTCCACGAGGTTGGATGCCAATCGATTGTCGTCGGCAGCCATTGCTGATTGAGCAGCTCGTAGCAAGTTCTGAGGAGTAGTAGATGAGTTCACATCCCAGTTAGCTGCTTTGCGGAACTCACGGGCGGCTTCTGCATGCTTGCCAGCGTTATCCAGCAACACTGCATGAAAAGAAATTGCACCAACGCCAAGAATTCCACTTGGTGCAGAGAAACGACTCATATATTGGAGTGCCGCTTCGTTGTTGCCAAGTTCTTTTTCGCTGACGGCAGCATAGAAACGAGCCAGATTGCCGGCATCAGTACGACCATATTCGCTAACGATAGCAGCTAAGCCAATACCAAGAATCCCATCCGAACCATTAAGAGCGGTTTCAAAGTCACCTTCACTGAAATACATTTCTGAATGTCCGAGGAATGCCTGTGCAGCCTGCTCTTGATTTGAACTGTGGAAAGTATATCCCACGATTGCACCAACCAAAACGATGGTGGCGACCACAATCCCAATGATTTTAGTGGAGTTCTCTTTGTAGTAGATGGAGGTGCGCGCGTACAGTGTTACCAGTACATCCGACTCAAGGTCTTCCTTAGAAAATCGCTTTGACATAAAAAATAAGATTAACGTTAAATTAGATAACTATATAGCTAGTAAAAATAGGATATTTATAGTTCTTGTACCACATAATATTGCGGACAGCTATAGAAATTAAATCACCCCGTTTTTGATCTCATAGGTAGCATCACACCGTTGTGCGAGAGCTTTATCGTGGGTAACCATAATGATGGTCAGTTCACTGTCTGTGTTTAATCCAAGAATTAAGTCCATGAGCTGAGCCGTATTCTGCTCGTCGAGGTTACCTGTAGGTTCATCGGCTAGAAGTAGAGAAGGCTTGTTTATAAGAGCTCTAGCCATAGCAACACGTTGCTGTTCGCCGCCAGAAAGCATGCCCGGACGATGTTCGAACCGGTCTTCAAGTCCGAATTTGGCAAGGATTTCTTTTGCCCGGGGTTTAATTTCCTGAATTGCTCTGTTTTGTGCCAAAGCCGGCATCATAACATTTTCAAGTGCTGTAAATTCGGGCAATAAATGATGAAACTGAAACACGAATCCAATTTCACGGTTTCTGAACCGTGTTATTTCGGTATCGGTGTACTCTGCAATGTTTGTACCCTTGAATAAGACTTGTCCTTGGGTTGGCTTGTCTAGTCCGCCTAAAATATGAAGCAGGGTGCTTTTGCCCGATCCACTAGATCCGATAATTGCGTTGGTCGTGCCGGCTTCAAATGAAACATTTACACCTTTCAAGACATCAACCGTAGCGGCTTCAGCTTTCCCGGTGTAGGTTTTTGTGAGACCGTTTGCTTGTATTAAAACCACCTGATATTAACTGATTGAGTTGTTGAATGATGGAAAAATCATAGATTCGATGTGCACACATGTTCCTTTCTCGCTGTCAATATCGGCCACAATTCCACAAATGCGATTATCGCCGTTTGCACTTTGATACTTCTGAGGAGTGCTAAGCATGAATCTGCGAAGCGCAGTGTCTTTATCCATTCCAATAACCGAGTTGAAAGAACCGGTCATTCCAGCGTCTGTGATGTAGCCTAGTCCACGCGGTAATATTTTTGCGTCGTTGGTCGGTATGTGCGTATGAGTTCCGACCATAACTGAGGCTTTGCCGTCGAGATGCCATCCGAAAGCCACTTTTTCTGCGGTTGCTTCGGCGTGAAAATCTACAAATATGATGTTAGTTTCTGCGCTGATTCTTTCCAGAGCCCACTCACTTGTTCTAAATGGATCATCAATTGCTGGAAGAAAGGTTCGTCCCTGCAGGTTGAGTACGCCAATTTTCTTGTTTTTTCCTGGAACATCATAAACACCAAAACCATAACCGTTTACGCCTTTAGGATAATTCAATGGGCGCAATAGATTTTTGTCTGTTTTCATGTACGGGAGGATTTTCCACTTATCGAACGAATGATTTCCTCCTGTAATAACATGAACCCCGATTGAGTACAGATGCTTCACGATTTCTTCGTTTATGCCCATTCCTTCGTGGGAATTCTCTCCGTTTGCAATAACGAAATCTGGTTTATGCTTTTGGATGAGTGAAGGTAGGAGGGTGTCGAGAATTTGAATCCCGGGTGTGCCAACGATATCGGCAATGAAAAGAACGCGAATAGTATCTGACATGAATCGGTTATCTATAAATAAAAAACGCTATTGAGGGAAGGAGAAGAATTATAACCCATTTAAACAATGTGGTAAACATCTCGGTTGGGGCTAACTTCCACTAAACGCCGAAGCGTGAGGCATGTTATAGCCAACTGAAGTATGAAAACCAAGGTTATTATTATAGTTAATATCTTAACCTATAAGACCTCAATAGCGCAAACTGTATACACAAATATGCAAAAATTAGGACTTAATGTCATCTAAAAGTTGCGACAATCTGTGGGCAACATCTGCTAATGGCTCTTCCTGTGTATCCTGTTTTTCGGAAGTAGTTGCCTGATTTGCTTGTAACTGGCGCTTTACCGAGAAAAGTTCCTCAGCTATACTCAAACTGGCTAAAACCATGATGGTTTGTTCGGGCTGCATGGTTAATTCGCGTTTGAATACTTTGAAACGCTCATCAACATATTCGGCAATTTTATGCATCAGCTCTTCTTCGCCATCTTCGACACGAAGCGGGAAGGGCTTACCCAGTATATTTACTCTGATTGAGTTCATTCTTTTTGGAGTATTACATCGATTCGGTTGATATAAGCCAACAACTGCTGACGAAGCGCCATGCGTTTATTGTCATCTAAAACAAGTAATGAAGATGGATCTGGCTTTTCTGAGGCGTGTTTTTTTAAATTCGCGACTTCGTTCTTTAACCGGACATTTTCATTTTCCAACCTGCTATACTCCTCCTTGAGCTGCTCAATCGTAGCCAGAATCTCTTGGTAGTATGCATTGGTATTGTCAGGCACCGGTATTGTTAACTTCGAAGTTTTGCGTTATAGGCCGTTTCTAGTTTTTTCACAACCTTACGTATTATACCATCGACGTCTTTGATAGTCAAGGTTTTCATTTCATCTATGAAACGAAGTCGGAATGCGATGCTTTTTTGTCCTTCTCCCAAAGATTTTCCTTCGAAAACGTCGAAAGTACTTAATGAGCGGAGCTTTGATCCGGCTACTGAACGTATTGTCTTCTCCAAATCTCCCGCATCTACCGAACTTTCTACCTGCAAAGCCAAATCAAAGTCGACACCCGGATACTTTGGAACAGGCTTGTAGGTCTGCGGTGCAAGTGCCTCAGCCATTTTTTGTAGCTTAGTTAATGACAAGTAAGCTGCGAAAACGGGAAGATCAATATCGTGCAGTTGTTTCTGCTGTTTTGAAACCTCTATTACACTTCCGATTTGTTCTTTGCCGGCCATATAAGCCAGTTCGTCATCAGAAATTTTCTCTATGGTTATTTTTCTGTCGAGACGAAGTGCATTCAGAAGAACCTCAACACTACTTTTAAGATCAAAGATTTTGTATTTCTCTTCTTTGTGCGTCCAAAAGTCTTCCCGGCTATAACCACCAGCACCCATCAGCAACCAGGTTTCTTCAATAATACCTTTGTGCCATGTTCCGGGATCGCCTTTCTTAAACGTGTTGCCAATTTCGAAAAAACGCACATTTCGCATGCCCCGGTTGAAATTGAAACTTGCCGCTTTTAGAAGTCCGGGCAGTAGTGATGGTCGAAGTACCGCTGTGTCTTTTGAAATCGGGTTCAGCGTATGAATTAACTCTTCTTTTTGAGCCAAACCTTCTGTTAGTGCAATGGGGAGTAATGAGTTTGCGTAGATTTCTCGGTAGTCGAGCGAACGAACCACATCTTTTATTTTGCTCGTGAACTGCTCTCTGAAAGGCAGAATTTCCGGACGAGGAATATGGATGTAGTCTGGATTCGGAATCTTGTTGTAATCGTAAATCCTCGCTACTTCTTCAATCAAATCGATTTCTTCGGTAACGTCTGGTCTGAAAGTTGGCACAGAGCAGATCATTTCATCGTTTACTGTCTTTTTGACGTCGAATTCAAGAGCCCGAAGTACAGAAACGGCCTGATTTATCATGAAATCAGTTCCAAGTAGTTTATTGAGTCTGTTCAGTCTCAGCGTAACCTTTCGAGGCTCCGTTTTGATTGGGTTGATATCGACATAGGTGTTTTCGATGGTTCCGCCTGCGATATCTGCTATGATTGAGGCACA
>JAIUMT010000233.1 GCA_022565415.1 Balneolales bacterium
AGTTACGTCAGACAAGATTTCATCGAGTTTGACGTCAATAACTTCGAAGACCGAATCTGTACTCTCCCCTTCACTTAAACGGTTTTCTAGCGAGGTAATTTCTAGCTTGATTGCCTCATTCTTGTCATCGGTTCGGGACAGACTCGTGAGTATGTCTGTTACATGAACCAGTGCGAGCACAATTTCCCGGCGTAACTGCAGATCTGAAATCAACATCTGGACCAGTTGCTGCAAAACAACATTTCTGACTCTACCACTGACGAGATCCCAGTTAACGGTGTGTGTCCATTCTGGTGCAGATTGTGGATTTTTGCCTACTAATTTTCGAAAAGTATTGCCCGTGCCTGTTCTACCACGTGAAATTTTCCTGCCGGCACGCTTTATTAGTTTCCGAAATTTTATAGAAATCGAGTCGGAGTTTTGTGCATCGAAACAAACATCCTGTTGAACATAGGTTTCCATGCCGCTACACGACTCAACCCATACATTCAGATCATTTCGAATGTCGAGGAAGTAACTGCTGTCATTGGTGAGCTTAGATAGAAAAACGCGCTGATCCTCTATCCAATCCATCAAGTTATCACTGTCATCAGATTCAATACGCTTCAAAAATGAGCCAAGAAGTTGTTTAAGCTTTGCCATTTCGGCTGAGCGTGACTTCTTCAACGTCGCCCCAACGTCGTTTTTCAGCGATTCTCTATGCTTATCAAAATCTAATTTAAGCTTACACTCCTGCATTCAATACCTCAATTGGTTTAAATTCATTTGCAAATATACATATTCACGACACATCAGCTTGAGAAAACTTCAGCTATCACTTGAGTCCGTAATTTTTTAACTTAATAACCGTTAATTAACGCAGTACATCTTTCATTTCATTTAATTTAAAGCCTTGCAAATCATCGAAAGGCCAGTCATTAACAGGACTCCCATCCGTCGCTCTACAAAAAGTGGCCTTCGAGCAGTGTCGTTATTTGTTATGCTGATGCTTTTTGCCGGGCAGCTCCTTGCACAGGAAATCCTTCCCAGGGTTTCAGTAGCAACACGCTCAGACGGACTCGGCTACGTGATGCGCCTGCATTTTACCTCTTCGCCCGACTCATTCAAGGTATTTCAGCCGACAAACGACAAGATTCAGCTGGCCATTTACAAAAGTGGCATCAATCCAGAAAATATCCAATTTCCAGACCCAGGTCGTGTTATTCTCGGCATAACACCGAACTCCTTTCCCGGCGGTATCGGATTCGACATTCAACTTTCGGAAAACCAATACTTCATAGCCAACGCATATCCCGATGTTAACCGAAATCACTTGTTACTTGGGTTGACGGAGGCCTCGCCGCGCGATATCGAGGTACTTACTGATGGTATGGATCCAATCGTTTGGAATCAGCCTGAGGACGAACCTGAGCCTGAATCCTGGACCACTGGCGACGAGTTGTCAGCGGTCGACAGCCTGGGCACCGAATTTCCTGAAGATTCTTCATTTACCCCACTACCCGAAGTAATTCCATCCAATAATCGCTCAGGAAGACGATTAAATACAATCATCATTGATGCTGGTCATGGAGGGCACGATCCCGGAGCGATTGGTCCGGCTGGTACCCGTGAAAAAGACCTGGTACTTGCTGTAGCAAAACGACTTGGCGGATATATTAACGAGTTTCTTCCTGATGTAAAAGTGGTTTACACCCGAACCGACGACACATTTGTTGACCTACACGAACGGGGACGAATTGCAAACCGTGCTCAGGGTGACTTATTTATATCCATTCATGCTAACGGAGCGACATCACGATCGGCTTACGGGGCTGAAGTATTCTTCCTGGGTGTTGCGCGAACTGAGTCGGCATTGGAAGTGATGAAGCGCGAGAACAGTGTTATTGCATTAGAAGACCCGGCAACCAGAACACGGGAACTAACCGAGGAAGAGCTCATTTTATACGAATTGACCAATGTTGGATACATGGCAACAAGTGAAAGAATCGCCTCCAAAATGGATCATCAATTCTCGCAACGCGCTGGCAGACGATCTCGTGGAGTGAAACAAGCCGGATTTATTGTGTTGTATCAAGCCTCTATGCCAGCTGTTCTGGTGGAACTTGGATTTATATCGAACCCACAGGAAGAACGATATATGCGATCTGAAAATGGTCAGGCTATTTTGGCTTCTGCCATGTTTCGGGCAATTCGTGATTACAAAGTCGCCATTGAGGCTACAAATTAACCATCATTTCGTTATGGCATTGTGTCTGCCATTTTAAACCAAAAATTGAACTTGTGAATCCATTTATTATTGGCGTTGCTGGCGGAAGCGGGTCTGGAAAAACAACGGTTGTAAATCATATTATACAGCGGGTTGGGGAAGATAACCTGGTCTTGATTCAACACGATTCTTACTATCGCGACTTGTTACATCTGGATTTCGAAGAGCGTTCTAAACAGAATTTTGATCACCCTTCTTCGCTTGAATCTGAGTTGATGGTACGTCACGTTCAGGCCTTGAAACAAGGTTACAGTGTCGAAATGCCCATTTATGATTTCAAAGAGCATGTTCGACTAGAAGAAACCAAAACCATTCTACCCCGACCTGTAATTCTGGTTGATGGCATTCTGATTTTCTTTGAAAAAGAGCTGCGCGATTTGATGCACCTCAAACTATTTGTCGACACCGATGCTGATGTTCGGTTGCTTCGTCGTTTGCGGCGTGATATTCTCGAGCGAAAGAGAACCGTTGAAAATGTGCTGGACCAGTATGAACGTCATGTGCGCTTAATGCACCTGGAGTTCGTTGAACCAACCAAACGCTATGCGGATATCATCATCCCCCATGGCGGAGAAAATCAGGCGGCACTGGACATGCTAAATGCATTGATATCGGGGAAACTCAACTTATAGGTTACTGACTCTTATTCCAGTTGCGTAATCCTTCTAGAACCAAATTCGGATGATAATGTAGCTGCAGTGATCGAATTTGTGCCAGAGTCGGCGCATCTCCCCCGGTAACCCAAATCTGAGCATCGGGCCAGTCTTTCTTAAATCGCTCTACATGAGCTTTAACGATATCTGTGTACGTTCCTGCAATTCCCCATTGCAATGCCTGAGTTGTATTTTTGGGCGGCCAAACGGATGGAATTTCTCGCTCAACCTCGGGCAAAGCCGGAGCATGACTCCGAAGTCCGTCTTCAAAAATGCCCAATCCCGCGGTTATAACTCCGCCCTGAAACACCCCTTTTGAATCCATCAAATCAATAGTTGTAGCTGTACCGGCATCAATCACCAAAACCGTTCCGCCAGCAGACAGCGACCTGGCTCCGAAACATGCCAGAAACCGATCAATCCCCAATGTATGAGGAGTATCGTAGTTTAAAACCTCAGCCGGCAAATCCGATACCTGCACAAAACGAATCCGTTTTCCGAGTTTTTTCTGGAGCAATTCAGATATGTTTTCGACCACGCTACACGCCAGAACCGGCATCATCTTAACCATTTCGGTATTCAATAGACTTATTACATCATCGATTTGATCGTGTCGGGCTCGTAGCTGGGTTACCCAGTTATCACCGTTTGAAGCCGGGTTTGGCGCCAGGTCATCGATAATATCATCCACATGACTCGCAATCTTGATAAATGAATTTCCGATATCGATGTATAACATGATGGACCGTTTGATTGATTAAGGTTGTTGATGTAAGTACTTTAAATAAAACTAAAATAGCCGAACCACAGGCCTAAAAAATAGACAGATTATATGAATTTAAATGGAAAAATCGCCATCGTAACTGGTGCAAGTAGCGGCCTCGGAGCCGACTTCTCTCGGAGACTTATTGCCAAAGGCACTATTGTTTATGGAATAGCCCGACGTGCCGATCGCCTCGAAAAGCTTCAAAACGAGCTAGGATCTGCGTTTCATCCGGTTGTGATGGATATTACGATCGAGAATGATGTACGAAACTGGGTATCGGATACCTTCAAAGATACCTTACCTGATATCTTGGTCAATAACGCTGGAATCGGAAAATTTGGGGCAATCGACGAGCTTACTTCTGAGGATTGGCACACCATGATTAACCTCAATCTGAATGCAATATTCTACTTAACCAGTGCCATCACTCCGTTAATGAAGAAAAACGACGCGATTTGTCATATCATTAACATTGCCTCCATTGCCGGAAAAATGGGGAATCCGAATATTTCGGGATATAACGCCACTAAATTCGCACTTGGCGGATTCAGCGACGCCCTTATGAAAGAACTTCGCAACGATGGCATTAAAGTATCTTGTCTGTACCCGGGTTCTATTGCAACCGAATTTTTCAAGCACAGCGGGAGCGAGATTCACGACCGAATGATGCAATCTGATGATGTTGCCACGGTTTTAATCAACGTGTTGGAAATGCCCGATAGCTTCTTAATCGATGAAGTTGTGATGAGGCCATTATTTCCGAAATCTGCTAAATAATGCGTAGCTGCGTAGTTATTTTACTCTCGATTTTTATTCTGATGGGGTGCAATTCTGATGCACCTCCATTGGATGTCGAGACGTACGTTCAAATCCGGGCTGAACTCGAGATTATTCAAACGATTCATACGTACACCGGCAATACTGAAAACACGGCTTTGATGCTGGATGAACTCAGGGCACATTACGATTTCACCGACTCCGATTTTTTAATCAGTTATCGGTATTATGAGGCTCAGCTGGTCGACGAGATCGCCCGATACCAGCGTATTAGTCAGGAGTTAGACGATGAACATCGCAGGCTTAGCGACTTACTGAATGAATTACGCAGAGCCGAGCAAATTTTGGAATCTCCTGGGCGTGGTACTGAAACCGAATTCGAAGCGGAAGAGTTTTAGAAGATGATTTAGGTTGGTCGGTTAACGCCTGAACACGCACCAGTCTTAACCACCGCACAATAACTTAGCCAGCACGCACCAACCTTACTCACCGCGCAATAACTTAGCCAGCGCGCACCAACCTCAGCCAGCGCACTTTCCCATCATAGTCATCGCGCACTTGATGCGCGATCTCTCTTTCGGGGCTGGAAGGTAGTTCGAGGGAGATCTCGCATCGGCGTTCCGCTGCGCTCCACTTGTGCGAGATGACGAAGAAGACTATTATCGCGCACTTGATGCGCACTTTCCCATCATAGTCATCGCGCACTTGATGCGCGATCTCTCTTTCGGGGCTGGAATGTAGTTCGAGGGAGATCTCGCATCGGCGTTACGCTGCGCTCCACTTGTGCGAGATGACGAAGAAGACTATCATCGCATACGACCACTTGTGCGAGATGACGAAGAAGACTGTCACCGCATACGACCACTAGTGCGAGATGACGAAGAAGACTGTCATCGCGCACAACCTCAGCCAGTAAGCAACAACCTTAGACAGCACGCACCAACCTCAGCCAGTAAGCAACAACCTTCGACCTCGCGCTTTCCCATCATAGTCATCGCGCCCAAACTCAGGGATCGCCCTGTCCCATCAT
>JAIUMT010000234.1 GCA_022565415.1 Balneolales bacterium
AACCAAAGCAAACCTCAGATTGCACAAATAGCACTGATATTTGGCAGTATAGTTTTGTTTCATAATGTGGTAATTCTGGGTTTATCCGGCTTTGTTCAAAGTTTAGCCACCTGGGCAAATTTCACTGAAATTCTGGTTGGAAATACCATTTTTACAACTATTATCGGCACTTTTCTGTACCTTTTTAAGAGTGAACAGAATTAAGCCAATCTACTACTCTATCTAAATGATGCAAGCCCCTAATGGCCGTAGAATTCGAACTTCAATGCGAATTCTACAGATCGCAATCATTATTGTTTTCGTGCTATTTCTTGGACGGTTATTTCAGCTAACTGTCATTGAATATGATACCTATAGCCCGATTTCAGAGCGTAATAGCGTCAGGCAAGAGAATGTAAACCCATCGCGTGGGCTTATTTACGACAGAAATGGCATAATTTTAGTCGAGAATACACCTGTTTTCAGTATCTATGTAACGCCTATCGATTTCAGCAGCGACAACATTCCCCTTTTGGCCGAATTGCTTGATTTCCCAATAGAAACTGTGGAAACGGCATTGCAACGTGCTCGGAATTTCTCATGGTACAGGTCGTCCCGTATGTTCGCTGAAATCGAATTTGAGGTTTTCTCAAGGGTTGAGGAGAATATTTGGCGACTTCCCGGAATATCACATCAGATAGAAAGCAAACGGGTATATCCATCAGGTGTTAGAGCTTCCCATATTCTTGGCTATCTAAGGGAAGTATCCAGAGAAGATTTCCGCTCTGGTACGTATCGTCTCGGAGATAAATCTGGACGTTCCGGCATTGAACGCACGTACGAATCGTTTCTACGCGGACAATCGGGCACCCAATTACGCAGGGTTAACGCTTATGGTCAGGGTATTGGCCCGTTTAATGAGGGTAGCCTTGACATGGCTCCCGTTAAAGGCGGCAACCTAACGACAACAATAGATGCTGATTTACAACGAATTGCTGAGCAACTGATGGAGGGCAAAGTTGGCGGACTGGTAGCATTGGATCCTAACAACGGTGAAATCCTGGCAATGGTAAGTGCACCCGATTTTGACATCAGCCGTTTATCGGGGCGTTTGGATGCATCCTATTTCGGCGAAATTCAAACAGATAGTCTGCGTCCGATGTTTAACCGTGCGATTGCCTCCCGCCAACCACCCGGCTCCACATTTAAACCCATCATGGGGCTGATCGGACTCCGGTCGGGCATAATAACCCCGGAAACTACTGTTTTTTGCAATGGAGGATACTGGCGAGGCAGATTGTATCGCTGTACAGCCAACCATGGAAATCAAAATCTCGAGCAGGCCATCAAAAACTCCTGTAACACGTACTTCTTCCACATGATGAACCGCGTTGTTAACACTATTGGCATCAACGACTGGCATGCCATGATTCAACGAATGGGACTTGGAAGAGTAAACAATATTGACATCCCAGCCGAGCAGTCTGGCATTTTGCCCGACAGTACTCAGATGAACCAAATTTTTGGCAGAGGCAGATGGGGACTTGGCGACCAGATTAACCTGGGCGTTGGTCAGGGTGCCGTTGCCGCCACACCAATGCAAATGGCCCTTGTAGCCGCCGAAATTGCCAATGGCGGGTACTGGGTTCAACCACACCTGGTCAAGTCTATCACGTACGAAGACGGTCGTGTAGAACCGGCAAATCCTGGTAAATCCAAAATCGAATGGATTCGCGATGCAGACCTTATACCGATTCGGAATGGCATGAGGCGGGCTGTTACTGAGGGATCGGGACGATTCTACGCTAACATCCAATCTATACCAACCGCCGGTAAAACCGGAACAGCTCAGAATCCACACGGTAGAGATCACGGTTGGTTCATAGCCTACGCCCCTTACGACAATCCACAAATCGCAATAGCAGTCATTATTGAAAACGGTGGATTTGGATCAATTTCTGCAGCTCCAATCGCTTCTTTGGTAATCGAACAATACATCAATCGGGAAATTAGAAGACAAGCCGTGTTTAATATGATGCTCAATTTTGTACCCCGAGATAGCAACGTAGACCGATGAACACTACCTGGTACAAAGATTTCGACTGGTTAACCATCCTTATTTGGGTTACTATTACCACCTTCGGACTCGTCGGCATCTATTCAGCTACATTAGGACCGGTTTCTGAGTTCCTTCCAGCCCATATTCAGGCTAATTTCAGCAGACAACTAGTATGGGTCGCAATTTCTGTTGTTGCTTTAATCTTTATTCAGTTTACCTCCCCCCGAAGTTTTCAGCAGTTAGCGTATGTGGTTTACGGTGTCGGACTTATTCTAACTGCCAGCACTATTTTTGTAGGTGTTGAGGTAAACGCCGCCAAAAGTTGGTTAGAAATCGGTGGAATTCGGTTTCAAACCTCGGAAATCATGAAAATTGCGACTATACTCGGTGTTGCAAATTATCTCACATCCCGACGAAATATTGAAGCTGTGAATCTGAAAACGGCAATCGTTGCCACAACCATGATACTCATTCCGGTTGCCATAATCGTACTTCAGAACGATACCGGTTCTGCCCTCATATTTCTGCCTCTCATACCGGTCATGTTATTTTTATCAGGACTACCCTACGGGATTTCCCTTTTGATGATATCTCCAGCAATTATCGGTTACCTCAGCATTATAAACTGGAAATACGGGGTCGCAGCTACGATATTTTTTACAGTCGCCATCTATTTGTTGCAAAAGCGTCCGTGGTTAGGGGTGACAACCCTACTGGCCGGACTCATTCTTGTAACTGGGGTTAACTTTGCCCTCACCGACATGCTTCAACCCCACCAGCAAAACCGAATTGAAGCATTTGTAAATCCATTTCAAGATCCACAGGGCGCTGGCTGGAACATTATTCAGGCTAAAACAGCCATCAGCTCGGGTGGCATCTACGGAAAAGGTTTCATGCAAGGCACGCAAACTCAGATGCGTTTCTTGCCCGAACAATGGACCGATTTCATCTTCTGTGTGATTGCAGAAGATTTTGGCCTGCTCGGAGGCGCACTTGCAATTTTTGCATTACTTCTACTACTCATGCGGCAACTTAGCAACGCCCAAAGTATGAAAACGCCCTTTGCACAGCTGGTGATTGTGGGCGTTGTTACAATCTATTTCACCCATATTTTGGTGAACTTGGGAAGCGCAATGGGGGTGGTGCCTGTAATCGGGGTGCCGTTGCCGTTTATGAGCTACGGGGGCAGCTCGTATCTTTCGAACAGCATTATGCTCGGTGTTTGCCTCAACTTATACTTCCGTCAGCGCGAGATGAGTCCCTTTGCCTGATATACCTTCTCGGTTTTTAGATTAAAACCCCTTCGGTGATGCTCGGTTACACCAAATTCAGATAATGCCTGATAATGGTCACGCGTCGGATATCCAACATTTTTGGCCCAGTTGAACTCCGGATACACCTCGGCCAGCGCCTCCATCAGATCATCGCGATAGACCTTGGCAAGTATCGATGCCGCTGCAATGCTTACACTGCGTGAGTCGCCCTTTACGACGCACTCATGCGGTAATAATGTAGGCAGGTATCTATTCCCATCAATAAGCAAATAATCGGGTCGGGCATCGGGTTGTTCAACACATTTCTCCATTGCCCGCATTGAAGCCCAAAGTATATTCAACTCATCGATCTCGGCCGGACTACACCATTGCACCGTATAAAACAAAGCCGTTGATTTTATCTCTTGTGCCAGTCTTACCCGCGTTTTCTTCGTAAGTTTTTTGCTGTCGAATATCCCATCAGGTACATCATCTGGGTTTAAAATAACTCCCGATGCAACAACTGGTCCGGCCAGGCATCCACGACCAACCTCATCGAGTCCCATTACGCGCTTAAAGCCTTCCTTGCGAAGTGTAGATTCAAATTGGTTGATTTCCGGGATATTTGTTTTTTTCATGGATTGAAACTATGTAACGCATCACTCTCACGCAATCAAATTTTATATCGGAAACGAACCTCCCAACACTACTGTTATAAAAGCAAAACCAAATTCTATGCATTTTCAATACAGCCAATTCGATCCGTCTAAGCACTCAAAAAACGACAAGCCGTTCGATCGCCTCTTAGACATATTCCAACAACTCATCATGCTTTCCAGCGGTGATGTTTCGCAGGCACTTCGCTGGCTCACAGAGCTCGATAAAATTCACAAAATCGCCCCCAAAGAAGACGGATATGGTCTTGGTGATTTCATCGAGGAGCTCGAAGAGCGTGGTTATATTAAATACAATGATGATGCCGCCAAGGTTGAAATCACGAATAAAACAGAACGATCTCTGCGCCAGCAATCGCTCGAAGAAATTTTCAAAGGACTTCGAAAAGGTTCTCCCGGTAGTCATAAAACGGCCTATTCTGGCAAAGGAACCGAAAGAGAAGCTGAAACGCGAGCCTGGCAATTTGGCGACGATATCAATCAAATTGACAACACCGCTACGTTGATGAATATGCTTAAGCATAGCTCAATAGAGCAGTTTAACATGCAGGAGGACGACCTCGAAGTGTATGAAACAGATCATCACACATCCACCTCGACTGTACTCATGATTGATTTGAGCCATAGTATGATTCTATACGGCGAAGATCGTATTACTCCAGCTAAGAAAGTCGCTATGGCCTTGTCGGAGCTAATTATGAACAATTACGCCAAAGATTCGCTCGATATAATCGCTTTCGGAAACGATGCTTGGCAGGTAAGTGTAAAGGATTTACCCTATCTCAATGTTGGTCCGTTTCATACCAACACGTTGGCCGGACTTGAACTCGCGCGACACATGCTGCAGCGTAAGAAGTTCGCTAACAAGCAGATATTTATGATTACCGATGGAAAACCCTCTGCCATGTTCGAAAAAGGCCGGCTTTACAAGAATAGTTTCGGGCTCGATAGAAAAATTGTAAATAAGGTACTTGATGAGGGAGTTAAATGTCGCAGGGAGCGTATTTCTATAACTACGTTCATGATCGCCAGTGATCCGTATCTGCAAGGATTTGTGAGGGAGCTCACTGAGGCAAATAAAGGTCGGGCGTATTATGCTTCTCTGGATGACCTTGGCGGATACATTTTCGAAGATTATATCCGCAATCGACGCAAGAAAATGTACTGACGTAGTTGCTTCGCACAATTTTTATTGCATTCAACCATTTTTTCGAAAATTCCCAGAGACTATTCCGGATTACCGACATAAAAAAAGCCGAAGCTGCAACTAGTACAACTTCGGCTTAAAATTTGTGCGGAAAACTGATTTATAACTCGAGTTTTTCAGCAACCTTAGCGGTAATGTCAAACTCCCGCTGCATTCGTGGAGAAGCATAAAGAATGATGAAATCACCACTGTTTGTCATGGTATTTAACACATAAGTCACGCCCATTTCAGAAGAAACTGTGTTAATAGCTTGTTGAACTCTTTCAAGAAGCGGACCCATTAACTCAGCTTGCTGCTGTTGCAACTCTTGTCCGTAA
>JAIUMT010000235.1 GCA_022565415.1 Balneolales bacterium
GGGTTAATATAAGGTCAGCCGGATAGATAACAAATGAAAATAATGATAGATGTTATTCTTATCCGAGTCTTGTAACCATAACGCGTGAGCCGGATGTGTCAACTACCTTAACATGTGCACCTTTTTCAATAAAGTCGCCTACAGATACTACATCTATTCTGCGATCCTCGATGAGTACCGTACCTGCCGGCCTTAGCGATGTTAAGGCTACACCTTCCAATCCCTGTAAATCATCTTTTGAGTCTGAGGAAGTGTATCCATGATTTCTGTCGGTTTGGTCGACAAGTACAAATCTATTGAACATTTTATTCTCCGGTAAGTATCTAATCATTGAGGCAAGCAATGCTATGCCTAAAATCAACGTGACAGCCATTGTCCAGATAGCTTGTGAAACCTGGTGCATCTCTGGGAAACTTAGGCCCACATTTCCAATTAGAGATGTCGCCATACTGAATATAACAAGTGAAATACCAATTACTCCACTAATGCCAAATCCAGGTAGTACAAACACCTCTACTAATATGAGCGATACTCCAATAAAGAACAGCACAATTTCCCAGCTTTGAGCCAATCCCATAATATAGAGTGGAGCGAAAAACAATAATGTTCCGATGCCAGAAACAATGCCCGGGAAGCCAATACCCGGTGATTGCAACTCAAAATAGAGTCCACCAAGCATCATTAACATCAATATACTACTCATAACCGGATTTGCTAAAAATCGCAGGACCGATTCAGCCCAGAATTCCTGAAAATCGAAGAATTCTTTGTCTTCCCAGCCCATTTCTGCCACAACTTCGTCAACCGTACGGAATGTGCCATTGGCTACACCCAATTCAATTGCCTCTGATGTGCTAAGTGTCAAAAGCTGACCTTCCTCAACAACTCCTTCAATAACAACACGTTCGTCGACCATTGCTTCAGCGATTTTGGGGTCTCGACCCTTTGCCTGAGCAGTAGATCGCATTATTCCGCGCATGTAGCTCTGCATCTTCTCCGAAGCGTAAGTTCCGGTTCCATCAACAACAGTTGCCGCACCAATAGATGCTCCCGGAGCCATATAGATGGAATCGGTAGCCAACGCGATAAGTGCTCCAGCAGAAGCTGCATTCTTATCAATAAATGAAATAACCTGTAGATCAGTATCTAATAGATTTTTGCGAATTTTATCGGCCGCATCTACAAGTCCGCCGAAAGTATCAATGTAAAGGATAACCCCACTGGCCTCATTAGAACTCGCCTGGGTAAGTCCACGTTGAATATACTTATGCAGACCATTATCGATTAACCCTTCAACATGTATAAGGTAAACCGCGCCCGGCTCGGGAATGTACTCCTCTTGATTTGCATCAAAAGCAAAAATAAAGGTCATCATTACCATAATAATGGCAAATGAGGAGAAACGAGTAGCAGATATTCTGTTTGATTTCATATTCGGCAATAATTTGATTCTGGTAAAATTGTCTTACCACTCATAAACTATAAATGTAACGAAAATCCGTCCATTTATCAGCAACTTCATACTTCTCGAAACGTAAAGAATCACAAAGTGGTTTCATTTTGATACTTTTATTATTTCTATTTCGCCGATACTCCTTAACCTATTACACATTATCTTATTATCACCTAGATTACCTTGTCTTAAATGCTACTATTCAAAATTTTCATGGTTCTGACGGCCTTTTCGATGCCGATAGATACCGACAATTCACTTGAGCGACCATCTGTAAGCGGTGTTATTAGTGATGCAACAACTGGCGAAACACTCATTTATGCCAACGTTTACATCAGAGGATCGCAAAGTGGTACAACATCGACCTCATCCGGATTCTACAGCTTCACCAATCTTGAGGCCAAAACCTATGTGTTTCAGTTTACCTACGTCGGCTATACCCCCGTTGAGCGCGAAGTAACGCTCGAACCCGGACAACGACTCCGATTAGACATCCAGCTAACACCAAGCAACCTTCTTCTGGAAGAGGTTGTTGTTAGGGCTGATGCCAACCGAGAAGAAGCCCGAAATATCGGTACAGCTCAAGTCACGACCCAGTTAATCCGTGATTTACCCGCAGTTCTGCAAGCCGCTGTATTTCGATCGGTTCAGCTTCTGCCCGGAGTAAAAGCAGCATCCGACTTCTCATCCGGACTTTATGTTCGCGGTGGCGGACCCGATCAGACACTCATTTTGCTCGACCGGACCACAGTGTACAACCCCTCTCACTTTTTTGGCTTCTTTTCGACGTTTAATCCGGATGCAATTAAGGATGTGCGTTTGTACAAAGGCGGATACCCAGCAGAGTTTGGAGGTCGGCTCGGATCAGTTTTAGACATTTACAACAAAGACGGAAACCGAATGGAGACAAAGGGTGTCGTGAGTTTGGGTATGCTATCGTCCAGAGCCATGATTGAAGGTCCGTATACGCGAGGATCTTACATGTTGGCTGTGCGAAGATCGACCATTGAACCATTACTGGCGGCACTTCGAGGATCCGTAGATACAGTGCCCGATAAGTTCTACTTTTACGACATCAACGGTAAACTGAATTTCGACCTCAATCAGAATAATCGTCTTAGTTTTTCTTTTTACGGAGGCGAAGACAACGTAAACTTTCCCTTTGGCGACGACCTCGAATTCAACCTGAAATACGGTAACCGAACATTCAGTTCGAATTGGACAAGCATTCACAGCGACCGATTATTTACCACGGTCACCGCGACGGCCTCCCAGTATTTCAACGAACCTGAGTTCTCGTTTGGTGGTACAACATTTGAGCGAAATAACACGATATGGGATTACTCTTTAAAGGTTGATGCTGAATGGATGGCAAATGATAAGCATACGCTGAAAGCAGGTGTTTGGTCTGGGGATATGAACCTGGAGTTAATTGATAGATTCGACAACAGTGAATCGCTTCGTTCAATTATTAACACGCAGTACCTTAACGCCTACATCCAGGATGAATACAAAATCACGCCACGGTTCAAGGTTAACGCTGGTGCGCGTTTGAGTTATTTTTCAAAAGGAGATTATTTACGAGTTGAGCCACGGTTGACCTTAGAATACTCTCCAGATCCGGCGTTACGCCTTCAAGCTGCATACGGACGATATAACCAGTTTCTAACACTGATTACCAGCGAGGCTTTCTCCGGATTCGACGTATGGCTCACAACCGACAAAGGTGTTCCGCCCTCCTGGGGCGACCAATTCGTTATGGGAGCTAAGGTGTACCCAGTTCAGGGCTATAACATCGAAGCTGAGGTGTACTACCGCACCATGAAAGACTTATTTGAATTGGATCCTCGTCTTCCCGACGCCGCCGGAGTCGATTATGCCGAATTATTTCGATTTGGTGACGGCTACGCTTACGGATTTGAATTAATGCTCGAGAAATCAAGCGGACGCCTAAACGGATTTATTGGATACACCTGGGGAGTTACCCGAAGAAGATTTCAGGGATACAACAAAGACCGTTTCTTCCCACCCAAATACGACCGAACGCACGACGTGAATATCGTAGCAAACTACATGTTGTCGCGAAAGTGGAAATCAACAGCAGTTTTCAGCTTTGCTACGGGTCAGGCTTTTACCGAAGTTCTTGGCAGAACCGAAATCAGCGACCCGTTTGGTATAGGTACTACAACCCCCGTAACCGTTGGCAGAGTGAACGCCTCCCGATTACCCGATTACCATCGTTTGGATGTCGGACTCACCCGATCTGGCCAAATATTCAGAGATAAGAAAACAGAATTTCAGATTCAGATCATAAACCTGTACTCACGCAGAAACATCTGGTTCTACCAATTCGATCTGGATGAAAATCCGGCCGTTAGATCTGAAGTGCCCTTGTTACCCATCCTCCCCACTCTTTCATACACTGTATACTTTTAAAAGTCATGAGAACAATACTATTATTTAGCACGCTGACTTTACTACTAAGCGCCTGCGACATGTACAAACAAGATGCTTACGTACAGGAATATGTCGTCGACAGTTGGTTGGTGGCTCAAAATGAACTACCTCCGATTAACTTGTCGAAAACAGCTCCTATTGACGTGGTTTACAATCGCAGTGAGTTGGGAGTAACCGATGCAAGTATCGTTGTTAAAGAAATCAACGCAAATGGCAGCACAAACTGGGTTCAGGTATATCAACACGTGATTAACGGTCGGTATGAGCCCATTGATGCATCCCGATTTGTACAAGCTAATACACGTTACGAGTTGGAAGTGATCGTGGGATTGGACAATCATCTGATTTCAGCATACACCGTCGTTCCAGATACGTTCTCTATTTTGAGCTTAAACCACGACAGATTACCCTACCAGGGACCAGAACAATTTGCCGTAAAATTAACCTCTTCTGATAATATCGATAGGCAAACATACTTTGTTGTATCTACCGAGACATTAGATCCACAGAATGCCGAATTGACTCCGTTTTATGCCAATTTTGATGTAGATCGCGATGAATTATACAGAGTTTCCTCGGGTATTTTCAACGAAAGCAATCAAAATCAATCGGGATCTGGCGAGATCGAGCTGGTTTATCCTTGGATTGGAATAGCCTATTACGGACCGAATCGTATTGTTATCGCCTCAATCGACGATAATGCCTACGATTTCATACGATCATCATCTACGCAACTTGGTGGTGGCACTCAATCGCCGGGTGAAATCGAAAACCTGCTGTACAATGTTGATGGTGGAATTGGGATATTTGGAAGTTATTCCAAAGTCACCATCGATGTAATAGTTGATTAGCCTCAGTTTTAAACTGAATATAAAGAAGGCTTTGAGAAACCGTTGATTTGATTGTTTTCTGACCAAATGCATGATTATTCATGCCGGCATAAATACGAGCAAATCGACTAGTTTACCAAAGCCTTCAATAATTATTTTTATTTCTGAAGTTCGAAAATCATGGCTTCTCTGCCAGGAACCATGATTTCAGAGATATTTTGGTGCAATTCTCCAGAAATGATTTCTAGTCCGCGGGTAAATCCGTCGATTCTTTCCGAAAATCTGGACATATCTACGGTTTGGTCTTCGGTATTGGCATTTAGCATGACCATAACCGTTTGATCATCGTCGTGACGGAAATAAACATAGAGGTTGTTCTCGGGTACGAAGTGCGTTAGCTGTCCGAAATGAATAACCGGCATGTCTTTTCTCCAACGCACGAGTTTTCGCAGATACTCGAAATTATCCTGAATCGGCAAACCTAATTCTTCGCCCAAAGCAATTCTACCCTCTTCGGTGAATGCGTTAATAGGATCTTCTTCCCATCCGCCCGGGAAGTTTCGGCGCTTGTCGGGATCGTTATCACCCCCGGCCATCAGAATTTCAGATCCGTAATAAATCTGAGGTATCCCACGAGTTGTGAGCAAAAACGCAGTTCCGAGTTTAAATTTTGCCGCATCTTCTCCGACGGAGGTA
>JAIUMT010000236.1 GCA_022565415.1 Balneolales bacterium
ATGGAAGTTATTGGTCGGCATAAACTTAAAGTTTATATTGAACCTGGCGATCACATTGTTAAAGACGCTGGAATTCTTGCCGTACAAGTCGTTGAGGTCGAACAAAAAGGAGCTACGAACTTTGCTTTTGTGGATGCCGGTTTTAATATCCATCCCGAACCAGCATTCTACGATTTGCCCTGCGAGCCGGTACCAGTAAAGCAACCATCATCACAATCAAATAGTCTTACCACCATAGTTGGCAATATTAACGAGGCTTTAGATGTGTTTAATGCAAACCATCCGATTTCACTCTCACCGAACGATTACATAGCATTTATTAACGCTGGGGCATACGGAGCATCAATGAGTTCGAGTCATTGTTTGCGGACTGTACCAAAAGAAGTCATACTTTAACTCATGAATCAAGCCGAAAGAAATCTTCAGGAATGGAACAGGCTCTATCAAAGTACCTCAGAAAGAATCTGGGGCGAGGAACCCATCGGATTTCTGCCTGAATTCATTCCAAAGCTAGCTATGAGCCTTACTTCAAACTCAATTTTACTTGATGCTGGAACCGGGGAAGGACGCAATTTGAAGCTCATTGCCGAGTTGCCTGGAAAATTGCACGCAGTTGACGGATCAGAAAGTGCCCTTTCGAAAATCCCGGATTCCTTTAGGAAGAAAATCATGGTTCAACAGGCTATGCTTGATATCTTGCCATACGAGAATGATACGTTCGACCTCATTTTCGGTATAGATATCTTCGAAACATTACCAAATATTCACGAAGTATTACGTGAATTTGTTCGTGTGATGAAGCCCGGTGGGCGAATGATCTGTAACATTCCGAGTGAAGAAGACACCATTTATGGTATCGATATGGCTCACCCAGATGACGATGCAGATGCTTTCCTGTATCAAAACAAGTATTACTATAGGTTTTACCCCCCGAATGAGGTCCAAACAATGTTTAAGTCAGCCGGCATGCGAATAGTTGAGGAAAAAAGGTACGAATGGACGGAAAAAGCACATCCTAACTTTCGGTCAAATGACCATACACACGTTAGCCAAGTCTACTCCAGTCAAAAAATTTAACAGCCAAAACTAGGATTCCAGTCATGATTCGTACATCGAATTTTACCAAAGTGATACAATCATTTATTCTGATTGGGATTGCTTATGCTTTAATCCCTTTGCAGGCGGTTCACGCCCAGGGGGAAGTGAGCGTAGGTGCAACCACTGTTACGCGCTATATGTGGCGGGGGATCCAGTTCGACGACGGGATTAACTTCCAACCTTATATGATGTACACTATTTCAAATTTTGAAGCAGGTGTAAGTTCATCCATGTCGCTGACCAACGATTTCAATGAAATCAACTTCTGGGTTGCTTATAGCGTCAATACCTCGTTCATTAATGCAAAATTCTATGTAACGGATTTCTACTATCAAAATCCGGGGTCGGACTTTTTCAATTTTAAGTCCGAAAGAATTCACGGCGTTGAAGGCGATCACTATGGCGAGGCGCATATTATTTTCACCTCAGACCATAGTCCATTTGAGCTACTTTTCTCAACTGCATTCAGAAATGATCCTGACAATAGTTTATACACTGAGGTGTCTTATTCGAAATTAATGGCAAACGACATTGGCTCCACTTTATCGCTCGGAGCGGCGCTAAATAAAAGTGCCCGATGGTACTACACCGAGAAAGCCGGCATTATAAACGTGTCGTATGAACTGTCGAAACGTGTTCAGATTACACCAGAATATGCTCTGCCTGTGTCAGTAAAATCTATACTTAATCCGACAGGAAAAGCTTTTTACGTTATCTTAGCTGTATCGATTTAAAATTTATCTCCGTTACTTGCCCCTTCCAGGCCGATCAAGTTGAAACGCTTTTCACTAGAAAAATAGTTGACGCACTGCAAAAAGAGGGAAATGGATACACTTGATGTGCTCTGACCTCATCAACTTGTAATATAGTGAGACTTCCTGAATCGCCGTTTCTATGCCTGATTATCAGCAATAAAACACCCCTCCAAGCATTGAGATCACCATTCTTCCTTTATTAAGGATTCATTCAAATGCAACTCCGTACTATATGTATTTACATACAGTACGACATCCTTCACTCAATCTATATCTATTTACATATAATTTAGTATATTATTATAGCTTTATATCTAATTACATATAATGAAAACATTAGCAGAGTTTGTCAAAGAACGCAGAAAGGAAGTCAATCTTACTCAGGAGGAGTTTGCCGAACGGGCTGGCGTTGCGCTGACCGTGGTGCGCAAAATCGAACAAGGCAAAACCAATCTGAATATGGAAAAAGCTAATCAGGTTCTCCGCATGTTCGGTCATGAATTAGCACCCATCAACCTCAAAGAACTGAGTTAATGAGACAAGGAAACGTGTTTTATAAAGATATCTTGGCCGGAATCCTCACCGAAACCGACGACGGCGACTATGTATTTCGGTACGACGATCAATACATAAAAGACCATCCGAATGAATTTATTACCTTCACGATGCCTGTTTCAGCCAAAACCTACTCCGATAATCGACTTTTCCCGTTTTTTGAGGGGTTAATCCCGGAAGGATGGTTATTAGATATTGCATCTAAAAACTGGAAAATCAACCAAAATGATCGTATGGGACTGCTTTTGGCATGTTGCCAGAACTGTATCGGTGCGGTGAGTGTGGTGCCATTAGTGAGTCAAGATGAATCATAGATGTTTATATTGTTATAAGCCAATTGAGCAAAATCGCGACTTTCACGAGGCGTGCTCAGTTGCGTTCTTTGGGTCACCAACACCTCCAAATCTGGATTATTCTCTTCATCAAATGGATGAGCTTGCGAAACAGGTCGTAGAGCGAAGCATAGCCGTACCAGGAGTTCAGCCAAAGCTATCTCTGTCATTGGTTCAGAAAAGCGTCGAAAGTTCTGATGCTCGCCTGACTGTAGTTGGGGCGCTAGGTGGACAATATATATTCAAGCCCCCATCAGAAAGATTTCCTGAAATGCCTGAAAACGAGCATGTTACCATGCGTATGGCAGAGTCGTTCGGAATTCGGGTGGTGCCATCATCGTTGATTCGATTATCATCAGGAGAGTTGTCGTACATTACGAGGCGAGTCGACCGAAGTGAAACGGGTGAAAAGATTCACATGATTGATATGTTTCAAATCACGGAAGCATTCGACAAGTACAAAGGATCTATGGAGAAAGTGGGGCGGGCGCTGACGAGCTACTCCAGCAACACATTACTTGATAAAACGTTTCTCTTCGATATCGTCCTTTTTTGCTTTGTAACTGGAAATAATGATATGCATCTGAAGAATTTCTCCATGATTGAGGGGGCTTCAGGATGGGTACTGTCTCCAGCTTATGACCTTTTAAACGTAGGCATTGTGTTACCAGAGGATTCGGAGGAGCTTGCCCTGACATTATGCGGCAAGAAAAGGAAGCTGAAACGCCAGCATTTCGAACAGTTTGGAGAGGAGTTGGGATTGAATTCGAAGCAGATTAAGGGCGCGTTCAATCGCATTTCAAAGAACAGAGCGAATGCGCTTGAATGGATTGACCGATCTTTTTTATCGAGTGAGATGAAAACAGCTTATCGTGAAATCATGGATGGGAGGTACAGGCAACTGGGGTTGAAGGAATAAAGGGCTCTTTGAAATTGGTAAGTCGGAAGATACATTGGAAGATTACAGCATTTAAAACTCATTCCGTATTACAAGGGTAATGGGTTGCGACAAAATAACAATTTGTTCGCGTGATTGCTTGATTGCTTGATTGCTTGATTGCTTGATTGCTTGATTGCTTGATTGCTTGATAAATATATCGTAACATTGCGATGTTTTAAACCAATCCTTTCAGCAGGGACAAACTAACATAGAACGAGCGACCAATATGGGTGTCACGCGGGCCGATCTGTTTACCGATGAGCAAAATGAACTGGCTTCTTATGCCCGGGTTTTGGCACATCCGGCCCGTATTGCGATTATCCAGCACCTTCTCAGTACGAACACATGCTGCAATTCCACTCTCGTTGGCGACCTCGGACTCGCTCAGGCCACCATCAGCCAACATTTACGTGAACTCAAAGATATCGGTATTATTCAAGGGACCGTCGAGGGCGTTTCTGTAAACTACTGCATCAACCCCGAAAAGTGGTCTCACATTAAAGAAATGCTGTTCGAGTTACTCGAGAGCTACAATCCTACCCGTTATCCATCCTGCTAAAGCTAAAGATAATCTCAAATCGCAGTTTCTGGACATCCTCTAAGAAGTCAGTTGCACGATAAAATGAACCTTAAATTCCAGCGAGCCAAATATCAACATTCTGGCAACGATCAAAAATTGCCGTTTAACTCCTCAAAATCGCCTAATCAACATCATGACAAAAATTGAAAAACGAATCCCTTTTTTTGAACGCTACCTCAGCTTGTGGGTGGCCTTATGTATCGCCGTAGGTATCGGAATTGGTCAGATTGCCGGCGACAGCATGCAAATTTTAGCCGATGCCGAGATTTATAAAGTCAATATCCCTATCGCGATTTTGATCTGGCTCATGATTTACCCGATGATGTTGCAAATTGATTTCAGTAGCATCAAAAATGTGGGCAAAGCCCCCAAAGGACTCATTCTCACCGTGGTGGTGAATTGGCTGATTAAGCCGTTTACGATGGCCTTTTTTGCCTGGATTTTCTTCACGCATCTGTATTCGGCCTGGATTGATCCCGAGTTGGCTGGTGAGTATATCGCCGGAGCTATTCTTCTGGGGGTCGCTCCGTGTACCGCGATGGTTTTCGTGTGGTCTTACCTTACCGACGGAGACCCAAATTATACGCTAGTTCAGGTTTCGGTCAACGACTTGATCATTTTGGTGGCTTTTGTGCCTCTGGTCGGACTCCTTTTAGGCATTACGGATGTAACCATTCCTTACGACACACTGGTCGCATCCGTGCTGATATTCGTCGTTGTGCCCCTTGTTGCCGGAGTGCTAACCAATAAAATACTCATCAAAAAACATGGTGAATACTGGTTTAAATCGACATTTCTACCCCGATTAAAGCCTGTAAGCGTGATGGCTTTGTTGGTAACCCTGTTGTTGTTATTCGCCTTTCAGGGAAACAACATATTGGATAATCCGCTGATTATTCTTCTGATTGCAGTGCCATTGATTATCCAGTCATACTTCATATTCTTCCTGACCTGGTTTGGCGGACAGAAACTCAAATTGCCCCATGCCATTTGCTCCCCGGCGGCAATGATTGGCACGAGTAATTTCTTCGAACTGGCCGTTGCGGTTGCTATTGCGATGTTCGGATTGCAAAGTCCGGCTGCGTTGGTAACAGTTGTGGGCGTTTTAGTTGAAGTCCCCATCATGTTAAGCCTTGTTGCCTTATCCAATAAATGGAAGTATTAAT
>JAIUMT010000237.1 GCA_022565415.1 Balneolales bacterium
GATTTGGATACGATTTACTTATTCTGATTAACTGGATGGTTAATAGTATTTCCGTAAGATTAGGCAAAGGCAAGATTTCATTGTCTAAACGTATTAAAGATAGCGTCAAAAGTGCCGTTAAATTCATAAGTGACTTCGAAGTCACTGCCATTGATCTCGCCTTCGATAACGGTTACGATCAGGTTATTTGCGGACACATCCATCGACCCAACATTGCAGAACACACGAGAAATGGGAGGACGGTCACATACCTCAACTCCGGCGACTGGATTGAAAACCTGACTTCTCTCGAGTACCGAAATGGTGAATGGTCTTTATTCAGCTACAAAGACGAAGACTTTCTTAATATCGATGAGTTATTCCCCGAAAACGAAGACGCCAGTATGTCACTATTCGAAGATACCATCCTGAAATATCAGTTTGCTGCATCATGAACATTCTTTACGCAATTCAAGGCACTGGAAACGGTCATTTGTCTCGGGCCAGAGTGTTTTTGCCACTTCTCGAGAAGCACGCGAAGACCGATATTCTAATTAGTGGCAATAACGCTGATGTTCGCCTGCATCAGCCAGTTAAGTTCAAAATGTCGGGCATCAGCTATACTTTCGGCAAAAACGGCGGAATCGATTATATTGATACCACGCTGAAACTGAGACCATTTCAGTTTCTTAAAGATGTAGCGAAACTTCCGGTGCATAAATACGACCTGATTATCAGTGATTATGAACCTGTATCGGCCTGGGCTGCGCGAAAAGCAGGACTAAACTGCATCGGCCTCAGTCATCAAAGTGCCTTTCTTTCGGCAAAATCGCCGCGGCCGGAGAGTGGAAGTGTATCTACCGAGATGTTATTCAAGCACTATGCTCCGTGCACTCATCCCATCGGATTTCATTATTTGCCGTACGACAGCTTTATTCATCCGCCCATTATTCGGGATGAAGTTCGTTCGTTGCGTCCGGCCACCGAAGATCATATAACTGTTTACCTACCGGCTTATTCCGAGGATAAACTCATTCCGATTTTTCAGCGCTTCCCTGCATTCAAATGGCATATTTTTTCGAAGCACACCGATATTAACAGGGTTTACAAAAATGTAGCGGTACGTCCGGTTAGCAACGAAACCTATTTGCAGAGTTTGGAATCGGCGTTTGCTGTAATTAGTGGGGGCGGATTTGAGGCTCCAGCCGAGGCTCTCTATCTTGATAAAAAGCTGATGATTATCCCGATGCACGACCAGTATGAGCAGAAGTGCAACGCCGAAGCATTAAGAAGACTTGGGGTTTTTGTAGTAGATCGAATAGGCAAGAATTTCCACATTGCGCTGGAAAAATGGTTCGATACCCCTCAAAATGTGCAGCTTGATTTTCCGGATTTAAGTAACGATATAGTGACTCAAATTATGGATATAGCTTGTATAACCAGGAGTCGAACAGCTGCGGAAAAGAGTTTTTCGCCTGTTTTTCAGAATGAGCTGGCATGATGTGATTCAGCTAGAAATAAAAAATCCGGATGAACACCCGTTAAGGCATCCATCCGGAAAAACGATTACGGATTGGTCAAATATTTGAACAACTCGCTGTCGGTAGACAATACTACCGTAGTTGAACTATCCAAAGAAGCCTCGAGTGTTTCCAAGCTCTTCAAGAAGCTGTATAACTCTCTAGATTGTCGAGTACGATTATAGGCAGAAGCATAAATCGAAGTAGCTTCAGCATCGGCGCGACCACGAATCTCTTCAGACTCACGAACAGCCATCGACTGAATCGCAGCTAGTTCGCGCTCTTTCTGTCCTTCGATACGACGCGCCTCACCCTGACCTTCAGAACGGAACAAATCAGCAATCTGATTTCGTTCTGAAATCATTCGATCGTTGATACTGCGACGAACTTCATCAACATAATTGATTCGTTTAAAGCGAAAATCAAGAATACGAATTCCCAAATCGGCTGTACGCTCGTTAGCGCGATCTAAAATCAAGCGTTCGATTGAATCACGACCAATTTGAATGTCTTCGAGTTGATCCAATTCTTCGAGAAATTCCTCGGTTTGTTCGGGCGTACGGTTTGATGTTCGTACTAACTCGATAAGTTCGTGTGATGCCACAGCATTTCTCGTTTCACCATCCAAAATATCTGAAATTCTGGACTGAGCGCCACGTTCGTCACGCAGACGACGGAAAAACTGCAACGGATCGGTGATTTCCCAACGCGCATACGTATCTACAAAGATAAATTTCTTATCCATAGTTGGTACCTGATTCGCATCACCATCCCACTCAAGGAATCGTTTGTCGAAATAACTCACGCTTTGGATAAATGGCAATTTGACGTTAAGTCCGGGATCGGTTCTCGGCTCGCCAATTGGTCGACCAAATTGGGTAATAATGGCCTGTTTGGTCTCATCGATTACAAATACTGAATCTAGCGCTGTAATAGCGACAACGATAGTTACAACAATCAGAATTATGTTAGCAAATTTTTTCATCGGTTAGTTCCTCCGCGTGGCGTATTCTCGGTTTGCATCTGCAAAAGCGGAAGTACATTATTTCCTTTTTCATCTACGATTACCTTATTGCCAACTTTGGGCATAATTCGCGCCATTGTCTCCAGGTAAATTCGAGTTCGGGTAACTTCAGGAGCTTTGATGAACTCATCGTACAGTGCGTTGAAACGATTCGTTTCACCAAGGGCAAAGTTTACTCGATTCAAAGCGTAGGCTTCAGCTTGCTGAACTGTTTGTTGAGCTTCACCACGAGCACGCGGAATAACCCGGTTGAATTCGGCCTGACCCTGATTAATCAATGTCTCTCGCTGCTGTTGAGCTTCATTAACGGCGTTGAACGACGGCTTAACTTGCTCTGGCGGATTTACATCCTGCAAAACGACCTGGTCGATTTTAATTCCGTTTTCGTACTCGTTACACAGTTCCTGAAGCAAACCTTCAACAACAAGAGCAACTTCCATCCGGCCAACAGTTAGCACTTCGTTCACCGTTCGGTCGCCAACCACTTTCCGCACAACAGACTCAGACATATCGCGAAGTGTTTTATCGGCATTACGTACCCGAAACAGATATAAATAGGGATCTACAATTCTATATTGTATTACCCACTCAACATCGGCAAGGTTCAAATCGCCCGTTAACATTATCGATTCGTCTTCAAAACCTCTTTTGGTGTAAGAAGAACGCACGCTAGATTCAGTGGTTCGGAAACCAAATTCTTGTTTCAGCTGTCGTTCAACTGGAACTTTGTCAACACTTTCGACTCCAAATGGCGCTTTGAAATTTAAGCCGGAGGTTACCACACGGTCAAATTTCCCGAAACGTGTTACCACGCCGACCTCTTCCGGACCGACGGTATAAATCGTACTAAATAACCCAATGGCTATTATAATCCCCACGATGATGCTCTTTGCATACTTTTTTAGCATGAGCACCTCCGGCGGCAGTTTCACTTCTGACATATTATTTTTTCTTTCTTTGAGGTTTAAATACGAACCACAACCAACGTCATGTCGTCGGCGAGTTCGTAATCACTAAAATTGAGTATCTCCATTTTGAAATACTCGCAGATTGCTGCCGCATCCATAGAATCGGTATCGAGTTTCTCGATCTCTTCCAGAACACGGTCAAATTCATATAGATTTCCAGTCTTTGAGCGGGCCTCGGGCAAACCATCCGAATACATGAGGAGCAGGTCGCCGGGTTCGAGCATGAACGTAGTGGAATGATACGGCACAGACGAACGGATTCCCAACGGTAAACGTGGATCTTCAGACTTGAGGAACATTGCTTTTCCGTTTCGTTTAACGATGGGCTGACAATGTCCGGCGTTTACAAATCGAAGCTCACGGGTTTTTAAGTTGTATCGGGCCAGCAAACAGGTAATAAACGACTGATTATCGGTTCGCTCGTGTAAAATTGGGTTAATGTCGGTTAGTACCGCAGCCGGATCCTTATCTTTGCTTCTGGAACGGGATAGTAATAATCCGCTGGTAAAAATTGCCGTTAACGCAGCTTTCATCGCCTTACCAGATACATCCACAACCACCAAAACAAGTTCATCCGGATTTCCATGTTCATCATTTATGACGACATGGTCGTAGAAGTCGCCACCTACGTCAAATGATGGAATAAAGAAACCTTTCACATCTACGTTTTCTAGTACAGGCGCTGATTTCGGCATCAATGCGAACTGTGACTCTTTGGCTATCTGAAATTCGCGTTCTAGTCGGAGTTGCTGTTTGAGACGTTTTTCGTACTCAGGTATGAAGCTCTGCGTAATGAGGTCGTCTCTGCCATAGTGATGCAGTAAGAAACCGGTAAAAAATGGCACCATTATGATGGTAATCATAACCAAACCCTGATTGGCGATTACAGGATCAGGCGAACCAAAGAATACGCCAACCCGAAGTATCATAAAAACGACCCAAACACTTATGGCCACTGTTATTACGCCGTAGTACCGATACGCCAAAACCAGGGGAAGCGCCATAAACGAAAAAGCAATAACATCTGGAAGAATATCACCTGTTGTTAAAACCATCGGCATGGCCTTCCCAATAAGGATTCCTACCAAAACAGAGGCAATCGGGATGAGTATAAAGTTATTTCTTATGCGAATTTGAAGCAGACACATCAATACGCCAACAAAAGCGTATGAGACAACCGGTACATACAGTAGACTATTTACCAAGTTTGCAAGAACCGGGAATAAACTGGTGATTGATATAAATCCAATTGTACTGTCGTACTGATAGAAAACGATATCAAAACTATACAATAGAAGCGCCCACAGACCAAGTGCAAGCCCACCGTAGCCATATCCGGCGAGTATAGCTTTGCCAATTTTCTTCTGAAACAGGTTTTTATTCCAAATGGCGTCGATATGAGGAACTTGCTCTTGTTCCTGACGTCGTGCATAGGCATCCCACGTCATATAAGAAATAGCTACAAAACCAGACAATGCGATGGCTGTAATGAGATAAAAGAACATATCGAGCGAAATCATACTGCTACCAAGTACCTGGTAGTACAAATAATGCATCGACAAGTACCTGTATAGAACCGATAAAACCAGTAGTACAGAAAAGATTACCAATCCCCTTCTCCATATCACTTCACCGCGAAATATCAACCGGATTCCGATTACGAGAATTAAAATCATGATGAGTAGAAATCCGACATACATAAATAATATATCTGCAATTCCGACCGTAGATTCAACAATGGTATCTTCATCTAGCGATGTATAAGAGGCAAAAATTCGGGTAACTTTGATAGCTGGTTCGAAGTGAGTTACGCCCTCAATCTCTTGCTCAAACACTCTCGGTTCGTAGGTTACATCAATGCGATGTGGACCACGGGCCTGGGCACTCGAACGCATCCATGTTGC
>JAIUMT010000238.1 GCA_022565415.1 Balneolales bacterium
ATCTTCGCTCAGGATGCCGAACTTTATGCCGATATCGTTTTCGCAAACGAAGAGCGGCAGAAACTGTTGATTCAGTTTATGGGTCATCCCGAGCGCCTGGCAAAAATGGTACAAAACGCAGACAAAGCGGCTTTTATCAAAGAATTCGAGGATATAACCGAGTTTTTTGGTGAATTTGGCGAAACCGCTCTCGAAGAAAGTAGTTACCTGATTAACCGTCTGGCCGATCGTTTTGCCTGATGATTGGCTAGCGACGCAAATCCGAAAGTAATGGCGATATAGACTAAATCATTAAATTCGAAAACCGTGGTCGAAGTAGGTTATATCATTTTAATCAAGTAATGTGATAAAATGAGTATCGCGACGTTGGGCATATTAAATCATGCAAGCCCAATATGGATGACTATCAATAATTCCAACCCGATGGTATCAATACAAATCAACTATTAACCTTAGTCGCATCAAAACGAAATTATCCCGTTCTGATGTTCACATCTAAAATTGTGTAAACACAAAATCACATTCAGCTTCTGCGTGCGATAAATGCGTATATTGCAAACAAAATAAGTTTCTGTTTTCATTATAAAACAGACTGAATTAAGCCAAAATCTACAGCGAATGCAGCTCGAAAATCATCCGATTGTTAGGGAATTGAAACAACGGATTTTAGTCATCGACGGCGCCATGGGCACGATGATTCAATCTTATAATCTCACCGAAGCCGACTATCGCGGCGAGCGTTTTAAAGATCACCCATCCGACCTCAAGGGAAATAACGACTTACTCAGTTTAACCCAACCCGAGATTATTCAGCAAATTCACACGGATTTTCTGGAATCTGGCGCCGATATTCTCGAAACGAATACGTTCAATGCCAATCCCATCTCGCTGGCAGACTACGGACAAGTTGATCTCACCTATGAACTGAACCTGGCTTCTGCAAAAATCGCCCGTGCCGCAGCAGATTCTGTAACCGCCAAGAATCCTTCCCGTCCGCGTTTCGTGGCCGGAGCTATGGGACCCACCAACCGAACCCTGTCGCTGTCGCCCGATGTGAACGATCCCGGGTATAGGGCCGTCACGTTTGATGAGGTTGTGGATGCCTACAGCGCCCAAATTAGCGGACTTGTTGATGGAGGCGTCGATCTTATTTTGGTTGAGACCGTCTTCGATACGCTCAACTGTAAAGCCGCGCTCTTTGCCATCCAAAAGTACACCGAAGAATCCGGAAACGAGCTTCCCATCATGATTTCGGGCACGATTGTAGATGCCAGCGGACGCACACTTTCGGGACAAACCACCGAATCGTTCTGGATTTCCGTGTCGCACATGCCCAATTTGCTAAGTGTTGGCCTCAACTGCGCCCTCGGATCCAAGCAAATGCGACCATTTATTCAGGAATTATCCCGAGTAGCCGATTGCTACGTCAGTTTGTATCCGAATGCGGGACTTCCCAACGAATTCGGAGGATACGACGAATCGCCCGAGTTCATGGCCGAGCAAACCCGCGACTACGGCACATCAGGGTTTATCAATATTATCGGAGGTTGCTGCGGAACCCAACCCGAGCACATTAAAGCCATCGCAGACAGTGTCGCCGATCTGAAACCACGCCAAATTAGTACCCCCGAGCCGTATCTGCGTCTTAGCGGACTCGAACCACTCGTTGTTCGTCCCGAAACGAACTTCATCAATATTGGCGAGCGAACCAATGTTACCGGCTCGAAAGTCTTTGCAAACCTCATTCTAAACGACGATTTCGATGGAGCGCTGCGCGTCGCCCGTCAGCAGGTAGAGAACGGAGCCCAAATCATCGACATCAACATGGATGAGGGGATGCTCGATTCGGAGGCGGCCATGGTTCGGTTCCTGAATCTGCTTGCTGCCGAGCCCGATATTAGCCGGGTTCCGATTATGATTGACTCGTCGAAATGGTCGGTTTTAGAAGCCGGACTCAAATGCATTCAGGGCAAATGCGTCGTAAATTCGATTTCCCTCAAAGAAGGGGAGGACGTATTTCTGCATCAGGCCCGAACGGTTCGAAGCTATGGCGCAGCTGTTATTGTGATGGCTTTCGACGAAGATGGTCAGGCCGATTCGTACGAACGTCGCATCGAAATTTGTCGGCGGGCATACACGCTACTCACCGAAACGGTCGGTTTTCCACCGCAGGACATCATTTTTGATCCGAATATTCTGACCGTAGCGACGGGCATCGAAGAGCACAACAACTATGCGGTCGATTTTATCCGTGCCACCGAGTGGATCAAAGAAAACCTCCCTCAGGCCAAAGTAAGCGGGGGCGTGAGCAATATTTCATTCTCGTTCAGGGGCAATAATGCGGTTCGGGAAGCAATGCACACGGCATTTTTGTATCACGCAATTCGCGCCGGGCTCGACATGGGAATTGTCAACGCCGGACAAATCGAAGTGTACGACGAAATCGAGCCTAAGCTTCTCGAGCTTGTTGAAGATGTATTACTTAATCGCCGAGATGACGCAACCGAGCGACTTATTGACTTTGCCGAATCGGTGAAGCAAACGGAAAAAGTGGGTGCGAAAGTAGATTCATGGCGAAGTTTGCCCGTAAACGAGCGATTATCGCACGCGCTGGTAAAAGGAATTGTAGATCATATTGAAATCGACACGGAAGAAGCGCGCTTGCAGGCCAGTGAGCCACTTTCGGTGATCGAAGGTCCGCTAATGGATGGAATGAACGTCGTTGGCGACTTATTCGGCGCCGGAAAAATGTTCTTGCCTCAGGTGGTTAAAAGCGCCCGCGTAATGAAAAAAGCGGTGGCATATCTTATTCCGTACATAGAGGCCGAAAAGGCCCGTAATGCCGACACCCGGGCCCGGGCCAAAGTCCTGCTTGCAACCGTAAAGGGTGACGTTCACGACATTGGAAAGAACATCGTAGGCGTCGTTTTGGCGTGCAATAATTACGAAGTCATCGATCTCGGCGTGATGGTGCCCCGAAATAAAATCATCGATGCGGCCAAAGAACATAATGTTGATGTAATCGGTCTGAGCGGATTAATTACGCCATCCCTTGACGAAATGGTTGACTTCGCCGCTGAAATGGAACGTCAGGGCATGAAGTTGCCCTTACTGATCGGCGGAGCAACGACATCGCGCGTACACACGGCTGTGAAGATTGCACCTCAGTATTCCGGCACAACCATTCATGTTTTGGATGCATCCCGCAGTGTGCCCGTGGTGAGTAAGTTGGTCTCAGATGACGCAAAAGAAGCATACGTTGCAGAAATCAAGGATGAGTACGATAAGGTTCGCGACGATTATGGCCGTCGGAAACAAACCCGTCGCATGATTTCACTCGAAGCAGCTCGCGAAAACCGAGTCGATCTCGATTGGGATTCTTTCATTCCAAGCAAGCCAGCAAAACTGGGATTGACCGTAATAGATGATCTTCCGATAGCCAACCTCCGGCCCTACATCGACTGGACTCCATTTTTTATCACCTGGCAGTTAACCGGGAAGTATCCCGCAATTCTCGAAGATACCGTGGTCGGCACAGAGGCCCGGAAACTGTTCGACGATGCAAATCGCCTCCTGGATCGCATTATTAACGAGAATATTCTTACTGCCAAGGCTGTTTGTGGGATTTTTCCGGCAAATTCTGATGGGGACGATATTCTGGTTTACACCGACGAGACGCGCACCGAAGTTCGTACGAAGCTACACATGCTACGACAGCAGACCGAGAAGAGAAAAGGTCAACCAAACCGGTCACTGGCCGATTACATTGCTCCGGTTTCATCCCAAAAACCTGACTACATCGGTGGGTTTACTGTCACGGCAGGATTAGGAATTGAGAAGATGCTTGAGGAATTCGCGGCCCAGCACGACGATTATAGCTCGATTATGGCAAAGGCGCTTGCCGACAGACTTGCAGAAGCATTTGCCGAGTATTTGCACGAACGTGTGCGCACATCGATTTGGGGATATGATCCAAACGAGAAACTCACCAACGAGCAACTAATCAAAGAAGAATATCGTGGTATTCGTCCTGCGCCGGGCTATCCCGCCAATCCCGATCATACCGAGAAACCAGCTCTTTTCGAGCTTTTGAATGCGACCGAAGCGACCGAGGTTACTCTCACAGAAAGTTTCGCCATGTCTCCGGCCGCTTCGGTATGCGGATTCTATTTTGGCCACGAAGATGCCGAATACTTCAGACTTGGGGACATAGACCGCGACCAGGTTCGGGATTATCATATTCGCAAGAATATGCCATTGAAAGAGCTCGAGCGATGGTTATCTCCGATAATCGGATATGAAGGCACGGCCGAAAATCCGAAGAAGGGCGTAAAGTGCGCCTGCGGTGTTTCGCATTAAGATCTGGAGTCTCGCATTAAAATGTGGTGCTTCGGGCACGCAAAATGATTCGCGATTGTTTATAAGAAACGTTACTATTCTACAGTATTCGTCACTAATCGCAAAAGAACTATGATTTTTACTGAAATAACCCACGACGTTCGCGTTATCGTAAAACCAGTTTTTATAGAGCAAGAGTCAGACCTTGTTGCTGGACGATACGCTTTTGCCTATTTCATCACCATCGAAAATATGGGACTTGAACCGGTTCAACTTATGCGAAGACAATGGTATATAGCTGATTCCAACGGGGAGAATCATGAGGTAAGTGGCGATGGCGTAATCGGAAAACAACCAGTTATTGAGCCGGGCAAAGCTCATAATTACAACAGTTATTGCGTGCTGAAATCGTACGAGGGCAGCATGGAGGGATTCTACGAGATGAAAAAGCCTGATGGAACCATGATTAAGGTTATTATTCCCCGGTTTTTACTGAAATCCCACTTGTTGAACTAAGTCGACTTTTCCGCTTTATAAACTCATCTCGTGTCTGGTAATCTATAATTTGTAGTACGCTATTATCGGCTTTGCGTTTAAGCTGCGAAGCCTGATGGATTAAGTTAAAGGTTTTGCCCTTTTTAGCAAACTCTGAACCCACCATAACCCTGAGGCGAGTCAGCTTGAAACGCTTGTTACATGCCCTGTCGAGCGATACGTTTCATGTCAAATCACAAAGATTTCACCCAAAACAGTGGACTTTAGATTCTTCGAATTTTCCCAATCTTCTACGCCATTGTCAACGTTTTGACCTTCTTCGTAGGACGATGAACACTCAAGTCGTGTGTAGTTTGCAGATTTAACCAGAACTCAGGCGACGTATTGAAAGCCTGCGAAAACAGCCACGCGGTATCTGGTGAAATACCACGCTTTCCCTTCACAATTTCATTGACGCGCTGCACTGGAATGCCTAAATGCGTAGATAATTGCTTCTGACTAACTCCCATAGGCTCGAGAAACTCTCGGAGAAGGATGGTTCCGGGGTGTGTTGCTA
>JAIUMT010000239.1 GCA_022565415.1 Balneolales bacterium
GCTCCGACACAGACGGCATTTTCCACATCTATGCGATGGATGTGACGCGTAACTCGGGGCGGCAGCTAATATCTGTTTTAGTAGCCTCATTTATGCCTCATTGCTATGCCGATGGGAATCTGTACTACGCAGAATACCTGGCTGAAGGATATAAAATTGCGAAACTTCCCGTCGATGACTTCGCAGTAAAAAATGAATTGGCGAGCGCAAGCCAAAACCAATCTGTAAGTATTGGCGTTTCGAGCTCGAATCAGCTTGAAAATCCCAACCAAAATATTGGAGGAAGCTCAAACTCTACTGAGTCGGCAGTTTCCGTACAAACTGGCGTTACACGTACAACTGGTTTAGCAGATCCCGCTGACGAGCCGGCATTCATCATGGCCGGCAACGACATGTACGAACGCCCATACACGCCGCACAATGCCATCATCGAGCTCGAGGCGACATCCTGGCTAAACTCATTCAACGACAACGACATCACACCTCTTCCCGATTCACTTTTCGGAATTCGTCGCCTCGGAGATGTTCCAATTAACATCCCAACCCGCTACAGCAGCGACGATCGCACGTTCAAACCCTACGAAGACACCTTCACCTCCTTCAGTATTTATCCGGCGATTCGCTTCGATAATTACAGCAAAATCAGGGGATCGAACGCAGATCTACTCACTAGCGGACAATTTTCAGACCTGGCCGCAAACCTGTGGAGAGATACCAAAGTCGGAATGTATTTTTCCTCAAGGGAAATGCTCGACAGATTAAGCCTTTTCGGAGGTGTACTTATTGGTCCGGGCTCCACAGATGCCAACGAAATCGGTGATTATGTTCAGCCAGCCGGCATCATGGCCATGGATCGCGATGTTTTTCTCATCGCCGAGTACCGCGGATTGCCATTTATTCAACGATCCTGGTCGCCACCCGTTTCTATAGAACTGTTCAACATTCGCCGAAATGTGGAAAACGGCCTACAAATTGAAGAATTCCCGTGTACCGCCTGTTTGCCCGATACCACTTCAATCGGAATATCATACGATATCTGGCAGGCACAAATCAGCTTAATAAGCAAATTAAACCGTTTTACAGTTGCAGAGCTCGGATGGTATCACAGTCCGTACCGGGTTTCGACCAACTCCTTCTTTTCGCGAGAATTTCGTCAAACCATTGGCGGATCTTCATCGCGCTATTTCATTGGAAACACGTTCACAGCCGGATTATCATTCAAACTCCACACTCCGCATCGACATTCTGATATCGTTCAGCGCGGGATTACGGCCTCCATCCGGCATAGTTATCAGCCAAGTAGCCTGCTCGACGGATACGACATTCGAGGCGGAGAACTCATCCCTCAGTACAACGATTACAAAATTCACACCAGTGAGATCGACATTCGACACGGATTTCAGGCAATCGGAAACCGATTATTTGATGTCAGGAGTCGATTCTACACGAATTACAACGCCACAAACGAGTACTTTTTCCTCGATTATATCGGCGGATTGCCCGGTATGCGGAGTTATTCCTTTTTCGCACTCGGTGGTAACACGACCTTCTTCACTCAGCTGAATTTCCATCAGCCTTTATTCGAGCGGATTCATCGTCAGGCCGGACGATTTACCATCGATAAGCTCTTTGCACGGTTTTTCGCCGAGACCGGAAATGGTTGGGGCGGTCCGCTGGAGGTTGGAAACAATCTGAAATCGGGCGTTGGCGCCGAACTGCGCCTCAGTATGAACTCGTACTACCTGTTCCCTTCGAGGCTGTTCATCAGCATGGCATACGGGTTAAACGAGTTTGATGTAAACCTTCCAGAATCGTTCATCACCACGACCGGACAAAACAGCGTGACTTTCGGAAACGAATTTTTGTTCAATTTCGGACTGTTGTTTGATTTCGATTTTTAAGAACCACCTAGTACTTGCATTATGAATCTAATTCTTGCCGTTCAGACTGTTTTACTGATGTTGCCGGGAATCGGTGTCGCAACTCAGGATGTCGCGACCGAAAAGATTTCATTCGAGACACAATCAGAGCAGCTCACGTTTAGAATGTACCATAACGAATCGGTTTCCTATTCGCTGAAATCTCCATCCGAAGAGATCATGGTGAATTTCGAAGATCTGCTAGTTTCAAGAAGTTGGCAAAATGACGTTAGTTTGAGGCAAAATGGCAATGGGGCGTTTGATCCTGATCATTTAGTACAGGTTTATCAGCTTGAAGGTCAGCACTCCAGCTCATTTTTGAATGCCATCAGCACACAGCCGGGATATGGGTTGCTGGCCTCGTTGGCAGTGCCTGGTTTGGGACAATATGCGAATCAGCAGTATTGGAAAACAGGTGTGATGTTAGCTGTAGAAGCCACGGCAATTTATTTCATTGTGGACGGATCGAAACGCGGTCGGCGTCTCGAAGCCGAATATAAGCAAATTGGTGACGATAACTGGAGTGTGCTGAAGTACACGAAATGGATTCATAACTACTATATGGGTGGTGCAAGATCCCCAGGCGCACCCGACGTTACGCCCGAACAGCTACTCACCGCAGCGGGAAGATCCAATGTTAATCCTACTACCGGTTGGCCTGATGTTGTATACGACACCTCCCGGGAGTGGAACTGGGTTAATCGTACCGAACTAAATATTATGGAGAGGAATACATTATACCTGAATACAGGTAGTAATTTCCCTCATGATGTACATCCGTTCGGCGATCAGCAATACTATGAGTTAATGAGTAAATATCCGCAATATGGGCCGGGTTGGCGCGATTGGGACGATTCTATTCACGATATAAACCAAACAGATCTAAATACATTCTTGTCGCCAATGTTTTTAGATCACGCTCATCTGGAATCCAGATTCAACGGAGCATATCAGTTAGCCAACAATATGGTATCCCTTCTTATATTGAATCATGTAGTTTCGGCATTTGATTCTTATTTCACCATAAAATTGCGTCAGCATCGTTTAGAGACTACCGCCCATGCCGATTTTATGGGTACTCACGTGAACTTTACCTGGAAGTTTTGACAGGTTTACCCTAAGCCTCGTATATTAAACGTATGATATTGCGCATTTTAAAATCACCCCAGCTTTATATTTACCTGTCGATTCTTATTGTACTCGGAGTTAGTACGGTATTTGCGATGGACAGGCTGATTATGCCGTGGTACACAAACTATAACGAAGGCGTGACCGTACCGGACGTGACCAAAATCGATATTGAAGATGCTGAGAAGTTGCTGCAATCGTACGGACTTCGCCATGTTGTGATCGATCGGAGGCCGCATGAGGCTTTCCCATCGAACTATGTGATTGATCAGTCGCCTGATGGTGCCTCCATCGTGAAGCCGAATCGAACGGTGTACCTGACCGTGGCAACCAGCGATCGTCCGATGTCTACGGTGCCCGAGGTGGTGAATTTGAGTTTGAACAACGCTCGGATTCAGTTGCAAAATCATGGTTTGCGAGTGGGAAACGTTACGTTTGAAAGCTCGAGATTCCGAAATGCCGTCCTCCGACAGTCTATTCCAGACGGAACTTCTGTCGATCGGGGTACTGTTGTCGATTTGGTTGTTAGTGACGGATTAGGCCAACAACGCGTCCAAATTCCTGATATCGTGGGTTTGCGCCTGTCTGAAGGTCAACGACTTTTACGTGATGCCGGATTGCGCGTCGGAAGTATTCAGTTTCGTCCGACAAACCAAATTGAGCCAAACCATATTTTATCGTACTCACCCAACGATCGCGACGAAATCTTCGAGGGTGAAACGTTGAATCTAGTTATTTCTGAGCCATTAAATGTGCGTGAAGAGGCCGAGTCTGGTGGTATTTTTGAAGGAGATGCTGATATTATTGATGCGCTTCCTGCCGACACCCTCCGACCGACATCACCGCCGAACGATTAACAGAATTTCGGATGTACACCACCGACAAACCCATTCTCGCACCATCAATATTAGCTGCCGATTTCACCCAGTTGGGAAATCAGATAAGCCTCTGTGCAGATAATGGCGTAAAATGGATTCATTGCGACATCATGGACGGGCATTTCGTGCCGAACATCAGTTATGGTCCGATGATTGTTGAGGCCGCCAGAAGAGCTTACCCCGACGGATTCATGGACGTACACCTCATGATTTACAATCCGGATTTGTACACCGACGCCTTCGTACTTGCCGGGGCCGACCTCATTTCAGTGCACGTTGAGGCAACTCCGCACCTGCACCGATCCATCCAAAACATTCGATCCAAAGGAATTCAAGCGGGTGTTGCGATAAATCCAGCTACACCAATTGGCAGTTTAGAACCAATTCTGCCAGATGTTGACCTCGTTGTGGTAATGAGTGTGAATCCGGGTTTTGGTGGACAAAAGTTCATCGAGCAGACCTATAGCCGTGTTCGGGAGCTGGTTCAACTTCGAGAAACGCTCAAAGCTACCTTCCGAATTGAAATCGACGGTGGTGTTGGAGCGAATAACATTAAGCAGTTGGTTCAGGCGGGCGCGGATGTACTTGTGGCCGGAAGCAGTGTGTTTGGCGCTGATGACATCCCAAAACGCATCAAGGAATTGCAGGGATTGATGGATGAGTCGAAATCAATGACTATTTGAACGGCATCATCGGGCTGAATGTTATATAGGTAACGATAAAATAACTTTGCATTTCGAGTCGATTTGATTTATTTATATAAGTAGACTTTGAGAACTAGGAAAGTTGACCGTTTTCAACACCGGCGCAAAACAAATCATCTAATCGAGGATTGTATTTTGTTAGAACGTAGAAGACGGGCTAACAATCGGTTTTGCAAAGGCTTCGATAAGAATCATTCATACAAATAATCCCATCCTTCTGAACACTTCTACAACGATCGAACTAACCAACCAATCCATTGAAATGGAAGGTGTAGACCCGCTAACCGTGCTGGGACTACAAGATGCTAATCTCCATCAAATCGAAGCTGCATATCCCGCTGCTACCATTTCTGCTCGGGGTAATGTGATTAAAGTCAGTGGCAGCCTCACCGATTTTCAGGAAATCAGAAACATTTTCAACGAGTTAATTGGAATAGCTCAGCGTACCGGTCATGTTACGGAGCGTGATATTCGTACAGTGTTGACTATTCGGCGTAGTGCAAAGCCACGTCGTCACGACTCCCCTCCTGCTGCGATTGATGGAACATTGCCTTTGGTAAGCACGCCCGGTGAATCGGGGGTAATTGTGTACACACACAGTGGAGGTGCCGTTCGAGCCAAAACTCCAAATCAGCAACGTATCGTCGAATCTCACAAGAACAACGATATCGTTTTCGCGATTGGTCCGGCCGGGACCGGAAAAACGTACACGGCAGTTGCCCTTGCTGTAAAGGCGTTGAAAGATCGAACTGTGAA
>JAIUMT010000240.1 GCA_022565415.1 Balneolales bacterium
GAGCAACAACCCTGGAGGCCGCATCATATTATGCATTACATGCAGGACAGAACATTCACTCCAAGCATCGTTTTCGACATCACCGATACCATCGACATAAAAGAAAAAGCCATTCTCGCATTCGGGTCTCAATTTAATGTTGCGAATCCGGGCGAGGAACCCGAAACCTACATCAGCGGAACCGGTTTCTTCGCCAATTTACGAGCAAGATCTCAGTTTTACGGACATCAAATCGGCGTAACCTACGGCGAGCCGTTTTTATACCACGGCGGTCCGTTACCGATGAAGGACCTGGGAATTCTGATGAACAACAAACGGAAACGCTAAAACCGCGCAAGAAGATTTCCTGCTTCAGATTGAGTTGGAATTTATTGTTCCAACGCACAGCTATTTCCTTGCTACAAAAAAAAGAGCCGTTTCCGGCTCTTTTTTTTTATCTAAACTTTGATGATGATTTTCTTGCGGTACATGAACAGCAAAATCAAGTACCATAAAAATACCCACAGAATACTGTACGCGAGTGAAGCATTAATCGTGGTCATCCATGAATCAAAGAATGTTCTGAAAATCCACTGTTGAACACTAATCGTGTCGCCAGATGCCAGTGTAACCTGAAAAATATTCAGCGTTCTGGCAATAATTCCGCTCATAAAGAACACGGTTATCGCATTTACACCATACACGACGAAAGGTTCCGTCCAGCCTTTATGCCCTTTTACATCAATGAACCAGTAACAAAGCGCAAGGCCGACCATGGCCTGACCACCCGTCATAACCGCGTACGAACTACTCCAGATTGGCTTGTTTATGGGGAAATGCCACGCCCAAACGTACCCGATAATCACAAGCACGGTGCCGGTCACCATTAACTGAGCCGTTTTCCTGATTTCATCGGTTTCTTTATTTCGGAGAATATGTCCGGCCCAAACCCCGATCATTGTAGTCGTTATAGCGGGAATGGTGCTTAATAATCCCTCAGGATCCCATTGACGACCCGTTCCGACCCACAAGTGAGTTCCCAAAACAGCACGATCAATGTAAGCCGCAAGATTATTGATTTTGTCGTCTACGAGTCCGGCTCCGAAGCCCGGCACCGGAATCAAATACATAGCTGCCCAGTAGGCCAGCACAAATCCTGCCGCCCAATACATCTGAGCTTTAGGTTTGAAATACAGAAACAGCACTGATGCTATGAAATAACAAATCCCAATTCGCTGAAGCACACCCATTATACGGATGTGCTCAATGCCATCTCTCCATCCGAATGAAGGTTCCCATTGAACAAACGGGTATCCGGCCATAATTAAACCCAGTAAAAACAAAACCGCCCCGCGCTTAAATGCTTTAAACGTGAGTGCGCCCTTATCTTCGCCCTTCTCCAGTTTACCGGAAAATGCAAAAACAATTGCAACGCCAACAATAAAAAGGAAAAATGGGAAAATGAGGTCGGTAACGGTCCATCCGTGCCAACTAGCATGTCTTAAAGGTGCATACATCGCACCCCAAGTACCCGGATTATTAACCAAGATCATTCCAAGAATAGTAATTCCGCGAAATGTGTCTAACGATAATAATCGTTTGGAAGCGAGAGGTTGATTAGGTGTCATAGCATGTAGAACTAAAACAGATTATATAACGTGTTAACTGAGAAAAAACAGATTATCGTAAAACCACCGGCACGTAGGTGTTCGGGTTTCCGATATACGGGCGTTGACCAAGCATAAAATTCACATTTCGAACTCCATCTCCCCGTTGCACCGCATCGTTGATCGACAACGCGACATTAACCTCCGATTTACCACCTACTGGAATGGCGATCTCCGTCTCGTAACCATTTCTGGTGCGACGTTGCGCCACTTCGATTCCATCAACAATAGGTGATAACGATGGATGAGGTTCTTGCACAAAATGGTCGAAAAAGCTCGAAATGGTGCGCATGGTAATGTCTGATATCCCTCGTTGAGAAAACGGGGTGAGATAAAAGCTCCCCGCCCGGAATGCAGGCTCATCTTCTTTCGGCGGACGCACGATCAACAGTAAATCGGTTGGCTCGACCCAGGTTCCCGGTCGATTCGGTGTTTGGTCCATCACCATCAAAATTTGATCACCACCTGACCATCCGGTCATATTCGGAGCAAATAACGTATCGGTTTGAATCCGGATTCCCACGAAAAGGGGTTCATCGTGATAGCGAAATGCAGCCTGAACACGGGCTGCTTCGCCTTCCACTGATGGAATCAGCGATCGAAACTCGGTGGCACTCCACTCATTTAGATTTCCATCAAACTGAACAGGTTGTTGCTGGGTGATAATTTCTTCCATCGAACTCTGAAATACTAAGAATCCTTCGGGATCGGTGCGGTAAAAACGACTGGCGCGCAATTCGTTAAATCGCTCACGGGTTGAAACCGCAAATGGTGCTAATTCGGGCAGGATGTTCTGGATGTACTCGTTGTCGTTGAATTTCTCATCACGTAGCTCTGCAATTACTTCATCAAAAAGGTCCAACGCTTCCGAAATCGAATTGATATTTAACGGCTTGCCAGGTGTGTAGAGGGAAGTAAATACGTTATCTGTCCATCCATAATCGGCATAAAGCAACGCCAACGGCCTAAGTACTCGAGACGCTTCTTCACCGGCGAGATGGGTTAAAGCATCTTGCCACGACCTTCTTGGGTCGTACGAAAATGGCCGTCGTGCAAACTCAGCTACTGTATATAATGGAATCATCGACAAATATGGGGCATCCATCGGATTCGCAACAATTCCCGTCGTTGTTTGGGATAAAGCAGGGTCACGCCCAACTATTGGTCCAATAATCGGCCTCCACGTTTCGAAATCGTTAACCGGAAAGTTGTCCCAGATGAGAGGCTTTCGAGACATTTTCTCACCCCAAAATAAGGCATCTTCTTTGGTGATGGTGCCAATTGCAACATCCCTTCCCGTCCAGAAAAGCTTGATTTCTTCCGGAACTCCCTCGCCCAGAATCCGGACGTATTCTCTGTCGCCCCAGGCATCGGTGTAGGTTGTCGGACAGACAATCAGCTCGGCGCCAATGGCGTTTAGATCGTCGTTTAACCGGTTGATTAGAGCAACGTGAGCCTCAGCCAGATTAGAAAACTGTGCTTTGTCGGACTCGTGCTGCAGATATTCGGGGACATCATCCAGAAAAAGAGCAATGTTAAATACACCGAGGTTTACCATATCGAGCAATTTTGCTTTCAATGCCTGATAATCTTCTTCGCTGGAGTATTCAATGCTGAGTCCCGGACTGATGGCGTACCAAAGTGTTACGTCGGCTTCCTCGGAAACACGAACCAACTCCTGAAAACGGTTCAAATGATCTCCTGTGTAAGGATCGCGCCAGTTTTGCCGGTGAAACGGATCATCTTTTGGAGCATAAAAATAGGCGTTCATACCGACATCGCCCATGAATCGAATCATGTCGAGGCGCTCATCGTGCGTCCACGGATTGCCATAAAATCCTTCAACAACACCGATAAGCTCGAATTTCTGAGATCTTTCGTACTGTCTGTATATGAAAACACCCAGTAGAAATGTGATGGTGATTGCCGCGATTACGTATCTGCTGAAATTGGATCTGTCCATGTTTTGTCGAAATTAAAATCGTTAGATATTACAGTAAATCCGGGTGGACTTCCCGTTGAAGAACGGATTGCAAATAAGCGTGAATATGAGGGTTTCCGGCCGTGATTCGCTTGCCAGATAACCAGTTTTCTTTTCCCTTCCAATCGGTTACGACGCCACCCGCCTCGCGAATAATGAGTCCGCCGGCGGCAACATCCCAAGGCGCAAGAGCATATTCGTAGAAGCCGTCGTATCGTCCACAAGCCACATAGGCCATATCGTAAGCGGCAGAACCTGGTCGACGCACACCATGGGTTTCGCGCATCATCACGTCGAAAACCTTCATATAATCGTTGAGAACGCTCAAATCTCTGTAGGGAAATCCGGTGCCGATTAACGCCTCGGACTTTTCAGAGGTTTCGCTCACTCGAATGGGTTTGTTGTTCAAAAATGCGCCGTTGCCACGTTCTGCGGTGAATAATTCATCTTGAACAACGCCGAGGACAAGTCCCACTTCCGGCTGTTTGTTTTTCCACAAAGCGATTGAAACTGCGTAAAAAGGCACTCCGTGGGCGAAATTGGTGGTTCCATCGATGGGATCGATAATCCAGGTGCGCTCGTCGGTTAATTCGGCCCCGCCATGTGACTCCTCAGCCAGCATAACATCATCGGGAAACGCGTGCGAAATCACGCTTTTGATGGCTTTTTCGGATGCAACATCGGCCTCGGTCACCAAGTCGTGGCGACCTTTGAGTTCAAATGATTGCGCGCGAGAGCGATCGGTGTACGCTGAAATCACGTTTGCACCAGCTCTGGCGGCCTCAACCGCTATCTGTAATTCTGTAGATGACATAGGTTTAATCTAATCATTAGGAGAATAAATTGTCTTTTAAATTTGATCCGGATTCGGAAACAGTTCGTCGAGCAAGCCGTGCTCGTACCGAACACGCTCACGAGTCACCTCCAGAAGCAATTGCTGAAACACCTTTTTCTCTTCCAAATCTGTGGCCTGGGTGTATTTGTCCTGAAAATCCAATTTTAACCGATCCAGATACTGAAGTTTGAGCGATTTCAGCTCACCTTTGGCAATTTTATACACATCTTTCTTCCGACTCGACGCCAAACCCTCCTGTTTCCGGGCGCTGGGCGTGTACCGATCAATAACAACCTCACCCACAAGTTCGGGAAATGGCGACGGCAGATCTGTATAAACCGATAACGAAATAGGCTTTCCGTTTTCGTATCGATCAACCATATCCACAAACAGCATCTTGTAGTCGGCATCCGAAAAATGGTCTTCGTTGCACTGAGACCCGATATATTCGACCATCGGATGTCCCAATTGCAACATCAATCGCAAAATTTCACGCTCGTAGCCAGGTTTTCGCCGAGATGATTGGGCCGGCCTTTCGTAGCCACCCTGATTGCCCGATTGCGATTCGCCTGACCTGTCGTAATTTCCCTGATCACCCGGCATCGGAATTCCGTCGTTAAATCCCGGCGGCGGACCATCTGAGCCCATTCCACCTCCGCGCATCATATCGTCATCGTCGGGCCAGGGGGCAAAACGGTCGCCATTACCCGGATCCAGCGATCCAGCCTTACTCACCGTCGGTCGCCGGTCTGAGTTCTCTTTAGGAGCGGATTGATCTGAGGCAACCCGTTGCCCGCTCACCTTGCGCGCATCGCCCCCATCCGTTGCTGATGCTCCCATCGGTCGAGCACCGCTACCTCGCCCCGCTCCCGACCCGTAGCCAGTGCCGGAAGCCTGACGATCC
>JAIUMT010000241.1 GCA_022565415.1 Balneolales bacterium
CCAGCGCGACCAGCGGCTCCGGAACAGGAAAAGCAGGCGGAAGCTCCGCGACGATTTGGCACAGGGAATACCTTGCTAAACAACCGTGAAGAACGCATCAACAAAGGTGACTCTGAGCAACCTGCGTTCTTGCGACGAGCAATGGACTAAAATTATCAAGGCAAAATCCGGATTGATATCCGGTTTGCCCTTACTAAAACAATGTTGTTTAAGTAACAATATCGTTTCAAACATGCGGGTCGACACAGGACAGTTATCCGCATATCGGTTGAATTATGTCCTATTTTAGATTGCTAACAGGGGGAGTCTTCTTGACGGGAGGCTTCCCTTCTTTTTTGTTAGTACGTTTCGGATTCTTATATATATTCGCCAATCTACAATGTGAAACGATCAGAAGTAATTGCGATATCTAGCACTTTTCAACAGCGTCAAATATTTGTCGGTTTTGATTCTGAATCCAATGTGCTCCAATTGCGGCAAATTGAGGGGCCATATATTATGACAAAGCATCACAGGTTGGAAGAGGAATAGTTCAAACAACCTTCTGTGAAGAAACTAAAAAAGAGCCTACACGCGCTTGCGTTTGTTCAGATAAGCTAATAATCCCAGATCAAAGTCACCCTCAGTGTCGATTTCTTCGTAATCGATGTGGACCTCACTGCAGGCCTGCTTGAAACGCCCAACATATTCGGTCATTTTCTTTTGGTAGTCGGCTTTGATTTGAGCCGGAATAACGTCCATTTCAGCGCCGGTTTCAAGATCCTCGAAGATGAAACGTTCGTCGGGAAAGTCCAGATCCCGCTCGCTCCTCTTTTCCAGAACGTGAAACAAAACCACTTCATGATGCTTGTGTCGTAAGTGTTTCAACGCCGACAATAACGCATCGTGTTCGCCCACATTTTCGAATAAATCGGTGATTACAATCACCAAGCTTCGACGATGCAGTCGTTCTGATATCTCGTGCAACACATCAATCGACGAGGTTCTGCGTTTCTCCGAACCCGGAGTGTCTGTTTTGAGGATTTCGTCTAGCTGAGTGTAAATGTGTCGCAAATGCCGGTACGAAGACTTCGCCGGGATGAACTTCCGCAATTCCTGGTCGAACGTGATGAGTCCGCAAGCATCTCGCTGACGATGCATCATATATAACAACGCTGCGCCAAAATGAACCGCGTAATTGAGTTTTGTATGAGGTGCGAAATAATTGTACTTCATCGAAGAGCTCACATCCAGCACCAAATGGCACCTCAGATTGGTCTCTTCCTCGTACTGCTTCACATAATAGCGCTCCGATTTACCATAAGCCTTCCAGTCGATATGACGAATTTCATCCCCGGGATTGTAGGATCTATATTCGGCAAACTCCACGCTGAATCCATAGAATGGAGACTTATGCAACCCGACGATAAATCCCTCAACAATCTGACGTGCTTTGAGTTCAAGCGGTCCGAGTCGGGAAATTAATTCGGGTGATAAAATCATGAAATCTGCGTGGTAATAGGATGAATACGGATTTATTGCAATCGGTCGTATTCGGAAATTCTTCCCGAATCGAGGTTGGTTAGCAAGATATAGGCATCCAGGCGCTGAGCGGCTTCGGCATCTATAAAAACACTGGTTATCTCCCGGCTCTTGGTGCCAAAAAATAGCTCAAAAACGTAATCGTCGGTTGTTTGTCGGCGAGATTCCTGAATGAGTTCGAGGGCTCCGAAAATATTCTCGCGGGCTCGTTCTGGGGCACGAGTAAAAATGTCTAACCCATGACGGTGGTAGCGGTATAATGCCTTACGAAATGGCTCGTGGGATGAGCTGAGCAAGCCATTTACCAAAAAATGTCGGTTTCGGCGGGTTCCAGATCCGGTTGTCCAGCCATAAGCACCAGAAGATTGTGCGATTTCCAGCACATTTTGAGCTTGACGATAAAAAGGAGTTCCGCCCAGTTCACTGAATGTGTCAAAATCGAGCCCTAATACCAGATAAACATAGTAATCGAACATGGAGGCAATATCATTAAACTGAAACGCATCGTGTGTAATACTCTGATTCCGGTTGTACGTAAACCTCCAGGCACCATCGTTGAGCAAAATTAGCGGAGTTAGCTGAAGTGTGTTATAAATGGGCCTCTCAACGGTAATAACTAGATTAGCTTCGAACGTATTATTGTTCTCGGAAAGTAACGCAATCTGGATATTCATCCCGATTCTCTCGTTCTCTTCGAAGGTATGCTCGGTCCAGTTGTGGTTATTGATATATCCTTCGATTAACGGAATTAAATCGTCGAGATAATCTATGGATGCATTCTGAATCTGAGAGCTATTGAGTGTAACCCGTGCGCGGATCTCCTGTGCGGATGCACTTTCTGCAACACTTAAAGTCAATAAAAACAATAATACGTGTATAAATTTCACGGTGAAATATAAAAAAATATTGTAAGGTTTTGCCTTTTCAACGCTCTATATAAGTAAAAACGTATCGACAGAACAAAATTAGTGATTATCCGCGCATTTCGGTAATCGGATCAGAGTACATATTCACAGCATAAGAAATGCAGATAATCAACTTTACAGGAGGTCAGAGTCGCCATCGGGGGATGCACGAACTTGAACCAAAATCCTGTAACAATGCGAAATTACATAGCTCTTGAACTTCCTTTATATCGGTGTTTCGATTCCACGACCGAAATAATTGAATTTGATACTGTTAGTTACCCGGCGAATGATGTTCTTATCAATATAACACATCTTTATAATCCTGAATCTTGTGAGATTGAAACTGTACCAGAGAGTGACCGTGGGATTAATTCTGTTGCCAGGATAGAGCATGGTGTGTGCTATGTGAATGCATCAAATCGAGAGAATTCTGTATTGCGCAGAAATGCAGCTCGTAATCAGAGTAATCCAGATTTTGCAAATGATGGTGTCGACAAGATTATGGATGTTTGCGAGTCTCCATCCCAAATGAGATCAAACTCCCGCTTTTTGTACGCCTTCGCGTTGACCTTCTTTCTGAGTTTCATAATTAGAACCCCGATGGTGGCGTGGGCGCAGTCGTTTGCGGGCTACGAGCAACATGCTTTAGCCGGAGCGGCTGTCGCCCTGACCGCCCCTTCCTTCTCGTTGAGCATAAATCCGGCGTCTCTAAGCGGAGACCAGCTCGATTGGTATGGCACCCAACATTTTGGAATGGGTGACCTCAAAGAAGGCGGATTAGCGTTCACCAAATCAATGGACCGAAGTCTTTCTCCTGAATTGAGCATTATTGGAACTGGAATTCAGTTGCATCACTTCGGATTCGACCTGTATCAGAATACCGAAATGATGGCAGGAGTATCTCTCGGAACAGGAAACGCTTCGTTCGGTACTGCTTTGGGAGCGTCGCACACCTCAATTCAAGATTATGGAAGTGCAACAACCGGATTTTTGAATGTCGGATTCAGCTATCTATTGCGTGATAATTGGCACATCGGCGGAGTGGTTCGATATATCCCTTTGCTTAGCACTGGCGATTTCCTTCACGGATTACCCACACAGGTAGCTGCAGGAATTTATTACAGTCCGACAAATCGATTGGAATTACTAATTGCTGGTGAACAAGAATTTGGATTCGAACATCAGCTAAAGGTCGCAGCAAACTATGCTGTAATTAGTCAGGCCTGGCTGGGTAGCATATATATTGGTGGCGGGTACAGTACGGTTACGGAAGAGTGGACAACAGGAATGCGTTATAGTGGTACGACAATCTCTGCTGTTTACACATTACGTGATCATCCTGTTTTGGGATGGAGTCATGGTGTTGGATTCGGATATAACTGGTAAGTATGATGAATACGTTGTTGTTAATACTACTATTGTCCGGTTACCCAGACCAGTCTCCAGACCCAACAGGAACTAGATCTTCCTTTTGGTACGAAGTTAGTCAGAATGAAGATTGGATAATTTTATTACTCGATATTCTCGGCTATGAAATCCCCGAGGAAGAGCTGGAAGAAATACTGCATACCCTGCGTATGCGACGAGATCAACCTGTTCCTATACGCGATATCACATCGGATTATCTTCACGAACTTCTGTTTCTGGATGAGTTTGAAATCCAACAAATCATGCAGTGGAGAAATAGTTGGGCTGATTCAGATTCGGGTGGTTTATTACCCACCTACGCTGATTTTCTGATAAGTGATGTGATTGATGTACAGATGAGTGAGTTGCTAAATCATTTCGTGCTTTTTGGTGAAGCTGGTCGTGGGCAAGGGCGTGAGGTTGATTCTTCTCGAGATCGTGAGCGTGACGATGTTGAACGCGAACGTGATCATGATTATGGGCGTGAGGTAGGCGTTGATCGGGATGTTGATCGGGAACGCGACTCCGCTCGCGAACTTGGTTCTGGGCGTGAGGAAGACGTTCGCCAAAGGCGTTTGGCGAACGTGAATCGAATTCCGGTACAAACTGATTTTCGAGTGAATAGTGTTTATCCGACAGCTACCGGATATACCGATCACTACAGGGGAAATCCGATTCGATATCAGGAGCGGATATGGATTATAAACGAGCGGTTTTCTGCGCATTTATCGAGAACGAAGCAAAGCGGAGAATCGATGAATTATCCGCAAATAACTGGATTTCAGACGTTTCATGTGGGAGCTCAAGTCCGGCCATGGATGTCTGTGATAGTGGGAGATTACAGCGTTCAGTATGGCTCTGGACTTATACTGAACAGAGGAACGATGCAGCGCAAAACCCGGAATATGCAACGAATTGGAACTGCACGGGCGACTGTTCGTCCGTACCGGTCGGGGTCTCCGGGTAATTTCATGCGGGTAAGCGCAATACAAGTTCAGACAGGAAATGTAAACAGCATTGCGTTTTTCTCGAAGCGAAAACTGTCTGCCAGTGGTGAGCAAATAGATGATCAAGAAGTTTATTACATGCCCGGTTGGTGGATGTCGAGGCGAACCGAAACAGAAATTGAACGATACCAGAACCTGGGACTCAGCACGGCAGGATTCATAAGCACCATTCAGGGAGAAATCGGAAAACTTCGGTATGGTGCGGGGGTTTCAGGACTTGGAAATTGGTTTGATACACCGATAATAAAACGCAATGCTTGGCATAATCGTCATGATTTTGAGGGCGATCGGTTGATGCAGTGGTCGGTAATGACGGAGTTGAATTACGAGTCATTGCAGTATATGGTGGAAGTTTCGGGAGCGGATGTGGGCGGGAAAGCCTTGGTTCAGGGGATGCGTGTGGTCGGGCAACAAGTGGATGTGGGTTTGTGGCATCGGGACTATGCGTTGGATAATTATAGTATTTATGGCGGAGGTCCGGGGGCGTTTAGTGGGATTGGGAATGAGGTTGGGTTGGGGA
>JAIUMT010000242.1 GCA_022565415.1 Balneolales bacterium
ATTTCCATGTCAACATCAGTACGTACCAATAGGTCACGACTTAATCCGAATTGCTTCACTTCCGGCTGTGAGCCGAGGGCAGTGGTTAAAATAGAGCGAACTTCACCAACGGAAGCTGCTTCTTCGAATTCAACAACAACTTCAATTCCGCCGTTGAAATCGATACCGTACGACAATCCTTTTAGCAGAATAGCCGCAATAGACAATACCAAAAGTACCGAAGATATGATATAACCTATCTTCCGGTTACTGATGAATTGATAATTTGGGTCTTCAAATAGTCTCATGTTTTTTCAAAAAAAAGGTTTGGGTTATTAACCGAAGTTTACTTTTCGGGTTTTGTCGCGGGTCATGTAATCAATGATGACTCGGGTGATGATAATCGCACTGAAAAGCGACGATACAATACCAGCCATTAGTGTTACAGCAAAACCTTTAATCGGTCCAACACCGAAGCTATAAAGGATGATGGCGACCAGGAATGTGGTGATGTTGGCATCAAAAATCGCACTCATGGCGTTTGAGTAACCCCCATCAATTGAAGCAATTAAGCTCTTTCCTGCCCTTTGTTCTTCTCTGATACGGTCGAAGATCAGTACGTTCGCATCTACCGCCATACCGATCGTTAATACAATACCGGCAATACCAGGTAATGTAAGTGTGGCTCCGAATGCAGCCAGAATACCAAGGATGAAGAAAATACTGGTGATCAGAGCAATATCAGCTACGAAACCACCGGCACGGTAGTAGAATATCATAAAGATCCCCACTACGATAAGTCCGAAAATGATGGCTCTTAATCCGGCGTCGATCGATGCCTGACCCAATGTCGGTCCAACTGTTCGTTCTTCAACAATGTCGAGCGGAGCTGGTAGTGCACCTGAGAGCAGGATGTTTACCAAATCTTCCGCCTCGCGAACGCCGCCAAGTCCTGTAATGGACGAACGACCGTCGTTAATTCGGGTGATTACGTTCGGATAGGTGTACACGAGTCCGTCGAGTACAATCGCTACTGGACGACCAATATTGGCTCCGGTAATACGTGCCCATCGTGAGGCACCCTCCCGGTTCATGGTCATGGACACCTGAGGCTCGTTGGTCATTGGATCAAACGCCGGACGTGCTTCTGTAATCACTTCACCGGTGAGCTCTACATTTTTACGAACACCAATTAATGAAAAGAATTGTGTTCGGTCTTCTGCTGTAAACTCAGAACGTGATGTCCACATCAGTTCTACATCACGAGGTAGCAATCGTGTGATTTCTTCGCGATCTAGAAGGAAGTTAACTCGTGCAGTATCTAATGATGAAGCACTTCCGAAAACAACACCTCTGCCTTGTGGAATCAGAACATCCATAAGTTCGTTGCTTTGCGTGGCAACACTGTCGCCTTCTGCAATTTCCTCAACGGTGTAGAAATCAATGATTCGCTCCAGGGAGGTGAGTAATTCGTCTGGTTCGGCGGTTAGTCGGAATTCAAGTCGGGCGGTACCTCTTAGGAGGTTTCGAACCCGTTCTTCATCGTCGACACCCGGAAGCTCAACAACGATACGGTTAGCACCCTGACGCACAATCGACGGCTCGGTTACACCAAAACGGTCAATTCGATTCCGTACAATTTGAATGGCGCGGTCAACGGCAGCATTTCTTTGATTTTTTAGGTACTGAATTACCTCTGCGTTGCTAGATCGTCGCGTGATGTTGTCGGAATCAGAGCGGAAGTAGCGACTTAATCTCGCCTCACTATCGCGTTGCTCAAATTCTCGAAGGAAATCATCAATTACATCAGTATTGTTTGCGTTTGATGTAACTGTTGCGGCACGAAGCATTTCTTCGAATTCATCATCAACGTAGTCACGTGCTAGTTCTCTCATCAGCTGAGGGGTAGCCAATTCGAGGGTTACGTGCATACCGCCTTGGAGGTCAAGGCCAAGAGTTAGGATTCGCTCACGCAAGTCCTGAATTTTTGCATTGTTTTCTGCCACGTAGGTTACCCGAGTTTCTTCGTCGAGGCTGTCTATGTGGCGCGTCTCGAGCCAGTACCTGAAGCTAAACGACAGATAATAGGCACAGAGAAGCACAAATATGGCTATAAAAGCTAATTTTGTTCCGTTTGGTTTCATAACAGATTAGTTGTTAGTGCTGTTTTGTTTGGATTGTTTATTCGATCTGAAAAATGATCTTGCGGCAGGCAATGTTTATCGCAGGTGTATGGCTTTGCTTGTTTTGAATTCGCAAAGATAGCGTGCTGACTACCACATTAATGAGAGAAGAGGGGCTGAAATATACTACGGAGCATTTCTGAAAATGCTGAAGTATAACGACTTATAGAAAGGGGTGAATCGATTTTCGGTATCTGCAATAACAGATGGCAACATCTTTATTGCCATTTTAATTACTGGTGTTTTTCCGCTGAACCAGTTTTTCGATTGGGTATCGTACGGATTCGAAGCAACCGACCGTGTTCGTTCAATTTGAGCACCACTGCTCATTCCGGAAGACTGATTGTGCAGATTCCACTGAACTAGTAAAACTTGTCTTACGTCATCTTGGTTTGAGTCTGCATCGGATGGAATGGAAAATAAATCCGGATGCTGCACCATGATTTCAGATGCCTGCGCAATTACTTCCTGAAATCCGGCACTTTGACGATCAATCGATCGGATTTTGTGGAGCGCAAGGTCAGATTGTTGGTCATTTGCGAAACTCAACAACCATTCGGTTAGAGCATCATTCTGTTGGGCAGCCTGATTTTGGCCCGTAAAATGAGCGACTAAACCCGCGAACAGGAATAGTAAGGTAGCCCAGGTAAATGTGTTTTTCCGAAATTGTTGCATCCGCTTAATATATGCACCACAATGCGGAAATAAAACATGTTTGACTCATTTTTCGGCCGGGACATTATGCGATCGGTCAAGCTCTTCTTTTAGAAAACGCCCCGTCTCTGAACCGGATACAGTTGCGATGTGCTCTGGGGTGCCTGTTGCAAGTATTTGTCCGCCAGCATGGCCACCCTCCGGTCCAACATCCACAATCCAGTCAGATGCTTTAATTAAGTCCATGTTATGCTCGATGACGATAACGGTGTTGCCTTTATCAACCAGCTTCTGAATTACATCTACCAGCATTTTGACGTCCTGGAAGTGTAGTCCCGTGGTGGGTTCATCCATAATATATATGGTGTCGCCGGTGCCGATTTTGGATAATTCGCGGGCCAACTTGATACGCTGAGCTTCTCCGCCCGAAAGTGTGGTGCTCGACTGACCAATTGTGAGGTAGCCTAGTCCGACCGAGTCCAGGGTTTCAACAACGCGTCGAATTCGGGGGACATTTTCAAAGAATGATACAGCCTCATGAACCGGCATATTCAGAACATCCGAAATATTCTTGCCGTGATAAAAAATCTCGAGCGTTTCGCGGTTGTATCGCTTTCCGTTGCAGGTTTCGCAGTTCACATAAACATCGGGCAGGAAATTCATTTCGATCTTACGCATTCCGTCGCCTTTGCAGGTCTCACAGCGTCCGCCTTTCACGTTGAAACTGAACCTTCCCTGACCATAACCCCGAATTTTGGCCTCCGGCATATCGGCGAACAGGGATCGGATGTAGTCGAAAACTTTGGTGTAGGTTCCGGGATTCGACCGTGGCGTGCGACCGATTGGACTTTGATCGATTGAAATCACTTTATCGATGTGATCGAGTCCTTCAATTTCGTCGTAGGGCAGGGGCACCACTTTGGATTTGTAAAAATGCGACGAAAGGATGGGTGTGAGGGTGTGATTAATCAGCGAACTCTTGCCACTTCCGCTCACGCCGGTTATGCAGATGAAGCTACCCAGAGGGAGTTCCAGATCGACATGTTTGAGGTTGTGTCCGCGGGCACCGAGCAGGCGCAACTGCTTGCCATTGCCACTGCGCCTCGATTCTGGAACCGGAACTGCTAACGAGTAATTGAGATATTGGGTGGTAATAGCAGTCGGATCCAGATTTTCCGGCGTTCCCGCCGTTACGATTTTGCCGCCATTTACGCCAGCGCCCGGACCCATATCTACCACAAAATCGGCGGCCTCGATGGTTTCCCGATCGTGCTCGACCACAATTACGCTGTTACCAAGGTCACGCAGGGTTTGCAAAGATCGAATCAGCTTGATATTGTCGCGCTGATGAAGTCCGATGCTGGGCTCATCCAGGATATAAAGAACGCCCACGAGTTGGGTTCCGATTTGAGTGGCGAGTCGAATTCGTTGTGCTTCTCCGCCGCTGAGTGTTTGCGATTCGCGGTCGAGACTCAGGTAGTTGAGGCCGACATTGATCAAAAATTCGAGTCGGTCGCGGATTTCTTTAAGCACCTGACCACCAATTCGCTTCTGCCGTTCGTTTAGGTCGAGTTCATTTAATGAATCCCGAAGATCAACGATGTCCTTTTTAACCAAATCGGCAATCGTGAACGGACCTACTTTGTATGACAGAGCCTCCCGGTTGAGGCGACCTCCGTTACAACTTTTGCAATCGGTTCTACCCATAAAACCCTTAGCCTTATCGCGCTGACCAACCGATTTACTTTCTTCGTACTGATTTCGGATGGTGCTAACGAGTCCGTCGAAGGTCTGTTTGTAGGTTACGGTGCTGCTTTTCAGATCGTATTGAATATCGTATTTCGTGTTGCCACTGCCGTGGAGCAAGGTGTCCATCAGCTCGGCTGAAAACGCGCTTACAGGTGTGTCGAAATCGGCGCCATGGACCTCTAAAATGGATTCAATCTGCTTGAATATGAATATTCCGCGGGGTTTGCCAAGGAATCGAATTGCGCCCTCGTTTATCGACTGACGATGATTTGGGAACAGCAAATTCGGATCTACATCGTAGGAATATCCCAGTCCGCCGCAGGTTTTGCAGGCTCCGTAGGGTGAGTTGAAGGAGAATAAATTCGGAGCAGGGTCGTCGTAGGCAACGCCCGATTCCGGATCGAAAAGTTTCTGGGAGAATAGCACGTCGTCTCCGGTGTTACCCTTCGTTGGAATGCTTCCTTCGTAATCAGAAACTCCATCAGGAATGTGAATAATCACCGTGCCATCGGCCATTTCCAATGCGGTATGCACGCTTTTTTCGATTCGATTGCGTGAATTATCGCTGATGACGAACCGATCGACAACCACCTCAATATTATGCGTTTTGTATCGATCGACCTGTAAACCCTTTTCTAATTCGAGATATTCGCCGTTTACGCGCACCCGAATAAAGCCCTGTTTCATGGTTTGGTCGAACAGCTCCCGGTAATGCCCCTTTCGTCCGCGCACAACCGGAGCCAAACAGTAGGCTTTGGTGCCTTCTGGCAG
>JAIUMT010000243.1 GCA_022565415.1 Balneolales bacterium
AACATTGCATTTACGGCCAGAGAGATTTCATCGTACATACCGATTGTGAGTGTGGCAAACAGTGCAGATTCAGTTGATATCTTGAAGCTAGCAGGATGTAATCACGTAATTCAGCTCGGTGTAATTATGGGGCAGTCGCTTGCGCGTAGAACCATGGGTGGAAGTGCTCGAGTTCACGTTATTGGTCGGTTCGATCAGCTTGTGATTGGAGAGGCTCCGGCAACCGGAACGCCCCTTATTGGCAAGACACTTGCAGAAAGCCGCCTTCGGGAGATTGTGGGTGTTAACGTAGTTGGTCTGTGGGAAAGAGGTGTGTTTATCACCCCTCAGCCCGATACAGTAATTACAGATCTGTCTGTACTCGTATTGGCCGGATCGGTTGAGCAACTTCGAAATTACGACGACTATTTCGGTATTTATAATTTCAAAGATGGTCCTGTGATAATTATTGGGGCAGGAAAAGTCGGAAGGGCAACGGTAAAATCACTAACCGACAGGCAAATGGAATATGTTGTTGTTGAGAAAAATCCCGAAATGGCAGCAGGTTGTAAGAATGTTGTAATAGGTGATGCAGCTGATAGAGAGGTTCTCACCAAAGCCGGCATCGACAAAGCTCACACCGTTATCATTACCACACATAACGACGACGTGAACATATACCTAACCTTGTATTGTCGTCGTTTAAGACCCGAAATGCAGGTAATCTCTCGTTCCACACTAGATAGGAATATTTCGTCAATTCACCGTGCCGGGGCCGATTTTGTGATGTCATATGCTTCGATGGGAGCCAACTCCATCTTTAATGTACTCGAGCGTGATGAAGTATTGATGCTTGCAGAAGGACTTAATGTATTTCGGATGAATACTCCCAAAGAGTTCTGTGGCAAGACAATTGCTCAATGCGACATCAGGCATTCAACCGGATCGAGTATAATAGCTATTCGTCAGGGGGAAGATCTTCAAATTAATCCCGATCCGAATACAAAACTTATAGAAGGCTCGGAGATTGTATTGATTGGAGATTATGAATCGGAAAGAAAGTTCATCGATTTTGCGGCAAAGTTCTAAGCTTTAGACTCAGTCGCGAAATATTAAGATGTCTCTAATAAATTGTGCTTACGGTTTAGAATTTCTTAACATTTTGCAGTGTGTGTGAAAACTGAGGTTTTTACCCCCTCAGATGCCCCATTAGAAAGTCATCACACCTGTTCACAACCATGCATTCTTGTCTGTAGAGTATTAATTTGAGTATAGCTGTTAGCTACTTGAATTTTTTTTAAAAAACTTTGTAACAAATCGAGGTCGAAACACTCTTAGTAATAAACAACCCTAAGAAGTCTACCTATGATTGCAACAATGATACAAGCCGCTAAAGAAATTCAATTCAATTTTTTTAACCGATTCCTTGGAATGCTCATACAACCCGTAATTTTTGATAAGAAGCAAAGAGACAAGAAGCCTGCAACCTCGTATTCGTGGTCGCCTGATTCTAAAAGTACTCTTTCTACTCAACAGAGCGTTGCTCCGTCAAAAATTCGGTCTGAAGTATATGTACCAGCGACGTTGCACGTAGAAGACAACGCTGAAATCCGATCAATTGTCAAATATTTCCTCAGAAAGCAATGCAATTTAGACTTTGCCGCAGATGGAAACAATGCGATGAACCTTGTTCGGGAAAAGGCGTTTGATGTCATAATTATGGATATCAATCTCGGAGATGGTATCGATGGCATAGAAACTGCACGTCAAATTCGCGAAATCGACAGTTATAAAGATGTCCCAATCATAGCTGTAACAGCAAACTTATCTGCTCAGGTTCGTGATCATTGTCTGCAGGTGGGCATGGATGCCTTCTTGCCAAAACCATTTCGTAAAGAAGATCTCATCAATACAATTAACTTTGTGTTGGAACGAAAAAAAACCGGAAGCTGACCTAACTTGCACTAAATCGCAGTTAGATAGCATTCTTATTCAGACAAGACACCAGGATTACTACCGTGAAACGACCAGAACAAATCTTGCAATTTGAGGAGAGAGTCGACTTATTCCTAAATGATAAATTATCACAGGATCAAATCGACGAATTATGGATTGAGTCTATCGAGGACTCATCCAGATACGATTATTTGAAAACAGTTGCCGCTTTACGGAACGAGTTTTTTCAGAAGTCGTCAAGCCAAGACCAACTTCCTGCAGAAAAACCAAACAACAAACCTGATTCTGCAGGATTCGTGCCAACATCGAGGTTGGCGAACATTGCTGTTGCTGCTGGGCTAACATTAGCCGTTGGGGTTAGCTCAGTTTACCTGTATAACACGTCTGAATCTCAAACGCTGGTTCCACTCAGTACGCTTGAGTTCTCGACCCTGAGGTCTGGTGTAGATGTTAAAACGGAGAAGTTTCAGAAATACATTCAAGACGCGATTAATAAATCCATAACTGGAGATGCTGATATAGCTGTTCTAGAGTTGTACTCCGTTTTCGAGCAAAGCACGGATTCAGATATTCGGGCTGATGCGCTGATGAATATTGGTATCATCAAGTATAACAGCAGCGATTTTCGCTCGGCCGGAATTAACTTTAAGCAGATTATCAATCAGTATAATAACGACATATTTGTCGTAGAGCGGGCGACTTGGTATTTGGCACAAGCTCAAATTGCATTGGGTGATTTGGATGCAGCCAAAGTATCAATCAACCGAGTTATTGAGATTGATGGTGCCCACAGTCGCGCTGCAGAAAATTATCTGCGTTATTTGCGATAAGTATAACTTCTTCGTACCAGAACTAGGGCCAGAAGTAGCATTAGGGTCAATGCTGATGTTCGTACCCATGGCCACGGTTCTGATACGGGTGCTGTGTCACCAAATAAGATTAGAGATCCCCAAACTGCCGGATCACTATTTACAGAGTTAATGTACCTGACTTTTGCTTCTCTAAGCGCGGCATCCTTATCTGTGTTTCCTTTTGCTTCCTCATAGAAGCTAGTCATGAGTTCGGCCGCAGCCTGGTCTCTAATAGACCACATATTTAAAATAAGGCTGTTGGCTCCGGCGAAGTTCAAGGCCCTACCCAAACCGATTATTCCACTACCCTGAACAAACGAGCCACCACCAGAGTCACATGAACTTAAAACAATCAGTTCACTTTTGAGATTCAGGTTAAAAAGCTCATAAGCATAAACATGACCGTTTTGTGCGCTTTCCGAATCAGGATGCAAATGAATTACAGAAAAAAGTGGATCTGCACTGTGTACTTCACTGTGCGAGGCTATGTGAAGTATTCTTGTGTCGGTGGCATGCGATAGTAAATTCGATTTAGTTCCTTCCGAATCGATGAACATCTTGCGGTTTGGCAGCCAATCTAAAAGTGAATATGAACGTTCAATCTCAATTTTTGCGTATGGAAGATTAGACAAATTTCGTGTTCGCTCAATATTCTCTTCACTGAGATTCAAGATTGGCTGGGTTTGTAAATTGCCCATATTTTGATCGAAATTTGATACAGCCATTCCAACAAAGTTTGTGCTGTAACTGGTATTACGAGCCCGTCTGGATTGTGCTACGATATCTGATAGCGAGTTTTGATATGAAACAGACATTTTTTCAATCAGATATGATGCTGAGCCATAGTTGAACGGACCAGTAGTGCGCGCTACAGGCAGAATTTCGGCAGGTATCTGGTATAAAAAGTAGTCTGGTACAATCAATAAGCGCGAAGTCTGTTCATTAATATATTCTGCAAAGAATCTTTCATACACATCATTCAGTTGATGCAGGTTAGCACGTGTTTCGTTAAGTCCATCAATTATGGCAATTGCCAAATCTTCGTCTTCTGATGTAATCCTTAGTCGGTTAACTTCAATAGTATTACGCGTAATTGATGTTACATACATTATGGAATCCAGCGCAGTAAATGATAGTATTTGTTCATTTCTGCTGAGGTTTCGCTGCACGTCGGATACCCTTAAGGGCTCAGTCGTGTAGTTTTGAAGCACTTTATTATTGATTCTGTTTTTTTCATCGAGCAACTTCAATAGCTCATTATTAATTGCAAACCGCTGTGTAGGTTCAGCAGTTGAATATTCAGAGCGAAGCTGTTCTATCTGGTTACTAAGTTGAATATCGTATAAGAACTCTTCTTCACTCAAAATAGTCGACTTAAGTAGGGATGAATTCACATATGCAGCTTTATTCAGGTTTTTGAACTCATCTAGCCATACAATAGCTTCTTTGGCACGGTTTTGCTTGAGTAGGTTGTCGATAAGTAACTCAAATGATTTTACAAAACCGGGTTCAATACGAATGGAGCCGCTTTGTATATCACCACTACTTCGGATGTTTGTTATTATTTCAGAAGTGAGCGGAAGCATTATCTGAAATGCCTGATCATCGTCTCCCATATTCGTGAGATAACGAAATATCGAGTTAGTTACCCGTACCTTTAATCTGAAATCCAGGTTGTCTCTGTCTAGATTTTTGATGTCGTTATAGTACTGAGTGGCTGTTTCAAAATCGTTTAAATCTAGATAGGAATCGATCAACTGAGATTTCAATTCAAGTACAAGCTGGATATCATTTCGCTCGATTACTTCGTCAAGTAATTGCAACCTGCGTGACTTCGCATCATCAATTCTTCCAGCATCATCAAATGTGAAAATCAGTTCTGAAACGGTATTGGTATATGTTCGAAAATCGGATTCTTTGTCGATCAACGATAAAGAAAGCTCAAATAAATTGATGGCTCTATCATAATCCTGCTCTTTACTTCGATAATATGTTCCATATAGAACATAAATATCAGCCAATTCCTGGATTAAATCATGTTCCTGGGCAACCAGTAATGCTAAATCCAGATACTGCAAAGCTGCATTCCATTCCTGGTTTCTCCAGTGGTAGATATACAGATTATTTAAAATTCGAAGTTGAGCAGTATGTGAATTAGATCGATTGGCTTGCTCGTATGCACGGATTTGCAGGGTTAAATAGTTATCGAAATATCCTGCATTTAGATAAGAAACGGCCAAGTTATTGAGCAAGGCACTAATATAACGTTCATCTTGTAGCTGATGTGGGTGCTCGTCTATAGACTGATATACTTCCAGGGCTGATTTGACGGCGCCGAGGCGAAAAAGAATGCTAGCATAATCCATTCTTACGCGTAAGTATTCCTCAGCATCCATTATGGATTCACTTAGAGGAATAAGGTCGTTACGGTAGAAGTTGAGGGCCGTTTGATAGTAGCCCTGAATCTGTGTGGCGAAAACGACACGTTTGAATAGAATATGCTTACCCAACGTGTTGCTGAAATAATCG
>JAIUMT010000244.1 GCA_022565415.1 Balneolales bacterium
ATTGCCGAGAAGGCTGAGGACATAAATGCACGATGGGTTATTACATTTGTGAATATGAGCAATATTGCATCGCTGAAAGGATGCCATCGATCTGGTTTTGAACCCTATCTAATTAGGGATACGCGTTGGTTTCTGTTCATGAAAAAAGTGAAGTTTGAACCAATAACTCCCGACCAATACAACAATTTCTACGAATCAATGGCTTCTAAACAGGTGCCAACCAGTGGGGAAAATGAAATTCTAGTGCCCGAAAGTACCCAAACAGTCAATGACTATATATAAAAGGTTAGCTATATAATGAATAAGTATGTGTCGAGCATAGCCACGGTTTTGTTGCTAGCGTTAATTTATATAGTCAGCCAAAGGGTTACGAGTGGAGAAGAATATGAAAATGTAGAAGAAATGGAGTTTGTGACAATTGAGAACGGCAATTTTGCCATTGGCGACACTCCGTTTAGGTTCGCGGGTACAAATGCCTATTACCTCCCTAATTATGTTAAGTTAGATTCGATATTTGTGGAAAGTACATTTGCGGCATTTGCCGATGCCGGAATTTCGGTTATTCGGATGTGGGCGTTCTATGATGGATTCGACTGTGGGTACAGTTCAGTAGATATCGAAGAAAATGTGATTCAGACTTCTGCGGGGGTTTATAGTGAGAGGGCGTTACGAGATCTGGACTTTGTTATAGCCCGTGGAAAACAACGGAATATGAAGTTTATTCTACCATTTATCAACTATTGGGATGAATTAGGCGGGATTTGTCAGTATAACACTTGGGCCGGAGCGACGGATCCGTCTACTAATATGGAGTTCTTCTTGTCTAACCCAGACACTCAGAAATGGTTCAAAGAATACGTCTACATGTTGCTGAATCGGGTGAATGTCTACACCGGCGTTGCGTATAAAGATGAACCTGCAATACACTCCTGGCAAATAATGATTGAAGGTCGATATCCTGGTGAGAATCCGGAAATATTGCGCGACTGGTACCGTGAGATGGCTATTTACATCAAATCGATTGATACAAATCATCTGGTTGGCACTGGGGAAGAAGGTTTTGACGAAGGTGAGCCCTCCGCTTATTCGCTCGATGAGTACAGTAATTTATATCCGCTGCGTGCAAATGAGGGAAGTAGCTATCTGTTGAACACCGAAATCCCCGAAATCGACTACGGAAATGCGCATTGGTATCCATCAGAGTATGGTTATGGTCATAGAGTTACACCAGAAATGTTAAGAGCGCAGCGTGCCTGGCTGACGGATCACGCAAGAATAGCCAAACAACTGGAAAAGCCGTTTGTGCTGGGGGAATACGGATTTCCAGGATGGGGCGACGAACGGGTCGTAATTATGTACGATAGTCTTTGGTCGGTCGCAGAAGAAATTGAATTGGATGGAAGCCTGTTATGGCAATTTACAACTGACTATATAAAATGCGTTGAGTTTGGGGGAAATATTTGTTGGCCGGGAGGCAGAAAAGACTCAGTTTTGTATCATAATTTTAAGCACCATATCGGGGGCTTGCAACATTAATTGATAAAATTGCATCATTCACAGAAAAATTATTAAGATTTTATAATAAAATTTAGTTTCCAAAGTCGTTGCGCGCATTGCGCTTACTGGTCATTGTACGTTGTATGGCGTAATTTTATTAAAAAAATATGATAATAATATCGCCGATTATGAGTTTATTTGTCAAGCTTACATAAAAAGTAAACACTTTGTGTGTAGCCCATTCAAGCCAGATCCTCTCTGGTAAATATAACTCCAATAAGAACGTCTTACTTAAGCCGTGTTCTTCATAGCACAAATCTTACTCATGAAGTATGCACACTTTTTGTGGCGTTTTGATTCTATAATCCCCATCAACGATGAAACGTATAGCGAATCATTTTGTTTATGCAGTTTTAGTAATAACAACCTTAACTCATTGCGACAAAGTAGTTTCACAGCTACCTGAACTCGAAGAACCTGAACTAATTGAACTTATCGCCCCCGATAATGAGTCGATTGAAGTAACTCCAAGTCCAAAATTGGTTTGGAAGCAACTAGAAGATGCTAAATCCTATCGAATAAAGATAAGTGAATACGAGGGCTTTGAAACGGCTGTCTTGGATTCCACCGTTGGCGAAAATTTCGCTACGATAACATCTCTGGACGAAGAAACGAAGTACTATTGGAAAGTGTATCCAATTAAAGAGAAGCGAGCTGGCCCATGGTCGCCTGTCTGGACCTTCGAAACCGGTATCACACCAACTGTGGTACAACTTCTGGCCCCGGCAGATGACTCCGATAAAATATCTGCCAATGTAGAATTTTCCTGGAATTCTATGGCAGATGACGGGAAATACACATTTCAGCTTTCCGATAACAGTTCCTTTAATTCGCTTTTGAAACAAGAAACGATTAACGGAACTACCTTTACGCCCGCTGAACTTCAACATCAGAAGAGATATCACTGGCGTGTAAAGGTTAATGATGATGAGGACGGCGAAACCTGGTCAGATGGATGGACTTTCACCACCGGCGTTCCGGGATCAGATACTGGAAATTCTTCGGTTGTGGGCCTTTTAAGTCCGGCAGATAATGCAACGAACCTTTCAACAAGTCCACTTTTTGAGTGGGAGAAAGCGTCTGAGGGCGACCAGTATGAATTTCATCTGTCTGCAAACAGTTCGTTTTCGGATGATCTTTTGAGGTTCGTGCAGGATGGAACTACCTATCAGGCCGATGACCTCGGTTTTGGAAAGCAGTACTACTGGAGAGTTCGGGTTGATGGTGAGCAAGAGTGGTCTTCTACGAGAAGTTTCACTACCAAATATGAAACGGTATCTCAGCCACCACCGCCCAGTAGCTCATTTGTTCAGATTCATAATTCAAATTTCGTTCGGGATGGAGAAATAATGCGTTTTGCCGGAACAAACGCCTATTATTTGCCGAATTATGAGAAGTTAGATGTGAATGTGGTCGACCGGGCGTTGAATCTCTTTCAGGATACGGGTATTACCGTGGTCCGTATGTGGGGATTCTACGACGGATACGATTGTGGTTACAGTAAGAACGATTCGAATGAAAATGTAATCCAGACATCACCCGGAGTGTACAGTGAATCGGCGCTTCGCGATTTGGACAACGTAATTGCCAAAGGAAAAGAGCGGGGAATTGGCTTCATCATACCATTTATCAACTATTGGGATGAGCTGGGCGGCATTTGTCAGTACAATACCTGGGCCGGAGCCGAGAATCCATCGACCAATATGGAATTCTTCCTGTCTAACAGAGACACTCAAAAATGGTACAAGGCGTACATCAAGATGTTGTTGAACAGGGTAAATACGGTAACTGGCGTTGCCTATAAAGATGAGCCGGCAATTATTGCATGGCAAATTATGAATGAAGGTCGTAACCGGGGTGCAAATCCGGCTGTGTTGCGCGATTGGTACCAGGAAATAGCCCGATACATCAAATCGATTGACTCAAACCACCTGGTTTCAACCGGTGAAGAAGGGTTTGATGAGGGAACTCCGTCGGTATATTCCATTGCTGAATATAGCAATACGTATGTGCTACGAGCCAATGAGGGAACCAGTTATGTGTTAAACACAGCAATTCCTGAAATCGACTTTGGTAGTGCACACTGGTACCCGAACGAATTCGGATTTGGGATAAACATTAATGATAATTTGTTGCGAGCGCAGCGTGCCTGGTTATCTGATCACCAAAAAATTGCCGAAAGTCATGGCAAACCGTTTGTAATGGGAGAATTTGGATTCCCCGGTTGGGCCGATAATCGCGTGGTTGAAATGTATCAGGAACTGTATGAGTATGCCGAATCGATTCGTTTGGATGGAAACCTGCTTTGGCAACTGGTTGCGGATGGAGCCAAATGTTGGGAATTCGGTGGTAATATCTGTTACCCGGCTGGCCGACAGGATACCGAACTCTATTATGATTTCAAGAAGCATGTAGCTTCCTTGCGTAACCTTAAATAAAAAAACAAAAGCTGAGCCCATCTGCGTGGGCTCAGCTTCTAGTTTTGCTTATTGGGTATCAAATGTGTAAGTAATTTTAATCTCAGGTTGAAAAAAAACGAACATCTAATTAGTTATGCGAATACCAATGAAACGCATTGACACCTATAGAAGCTCAAATATCCGTTCCGTAAAGTTCACTTTCATACTTATCTAGTTTGTTGTGCAATGTTTTACGGGCAAATCCTAGTATTCTCGCAGCCTCAGTTTTGTTATTGTCGACCGAGCTTAACGTTTGATTTATTGCCATTCGCTCGATTTCGTCGAGGCTTGTGCCGACCGGAATATGTATAAATCCATTAAACTCGTTAGATCTATTCGATTCGCTGTTTCCGTTGGTACCGCTGTTGCCGTTTTGGTAGAACGTAGAAGCTTTGGGTTTTGCTTTTGTAATAGAAGCAGGCAACATACTGGCTCCAGCAAAATCGTGTCCCTCAAAAAGTACGGTGCATCGCTCGACACAGTTTTTAAGTTCGCGAACATTACCAGGCCAATCGTAGGCCAACATCATAGCCAATGACTCCTCGTCGAAGGCGAATTCTGGCTTGTCATATAGTTCACAAAATCGATTTTTGTAGAATTCTATAAGCATTGGGATGTCCTCTTTTCGGTGTCTAAGCGGAGGAACATATAATTCGACAACATTTAGTCGGTAGTATAGATCTTCTCTGAAACTTCCCGCCTTCACCTGGTCGTCCAGAATTTTATTCGTAGCTGAAATCAATGAAACATCAACGCGAATCTCCTCCTTTCCACCTATTCTGCGAAATGATCCGAGTTCTACAGCGCGCAAAAGCTTAACTTGTGCGTTGAGCGACATTTCCCCGATTTCGTCCAGAAATAATGTCCCTTCGTGCGCTAATTCGAAGCATCCTTTCTTTTGGGTGTCTGCTCCGGTGAACGCTCCCTTCTCATGGCCTAATAGTTCGCTCTCTACTAGTTCATTTGGTATTGCCCCACAATTCACAATGACCATATTTCGATTTTTGTTTGAATTGTGGTAATGTAGCAATCCGGCAAATACTTCCTTGCCAGTTCCATTCTCTCCGGTTATTAATACAGTAGCCTTCGTGTGTGCAATTAACTTGATTTTATGGTACAAATCAATCATTGCCGGATTCTGTGTAATTAAAACTGGTTTATTCTCACATGAGTATCCCATTTTGACCCCATTTCTATTCTGTACATTCATTGTAATCGCCCTCGCAAAATTGTATAGTTATTTTATGATGAATTTGTCTTGTCTTGACGTTTAACAAAACTTAAGTGGTACTA
>JAIUMT010000245.1 GCA_022565415.1 Balneolales bacterium
ATACACTACAGGTAGTTTCGAAGAGCATAGTGGAATTGTTACATTTGAACTACCCGCTGGTTCAGATGGAGACGCTTTCATTGAAATTCTAAAAAAGAACAGCGTAACTATTTCTCACCGACACAACATGTTGCGATTTTCACCACATTTTTACAACAACATTGCAGATATTGACAAGGCAATGAAAATAGTAAACCGACTTGGTCGGGACTTTTTTTGATGGTTGAAACACTAGTATGGTACAAAAGCTTATAACACGATTTGTAGAATGGCTAACAGCTCGTTATGGCGAGTTCAGGGCATTATACATAATTCAGATAATTGAGAAAGCGATAACTGTCGTTGTTAACACTTTCAAAAACTGGATTGATGATGAAATCCCACTACACGGTGCAGCTTTAGCATTTTATACCATCTTTTCACTGGCACCATTACTACTAATAGTAATAGCCCTATCGGCCGTATTCTTCGGTGAATCTGCAGCAACCGGGCAACTTTCAGCATTTCTGGAAGAACTTATTGGTCCGGAAGCAGCTATCGTAATTGAGAACATTATTTCCAATGCTGATAAACCCTTCAGTGGAATTATCGCAACTGTAATTGGTATAGGTACTATACTATTTACGTCAACTACGGTTATTGCCCAGCTCAAAAGCTCATTGAACACGATCTGGAACGTGGAAACAAAAGAAGGTCAAACGGTTAAACAATTCCTCATTTCACGATTTACAGCCCTTCTGCTTGTTTTACTTTTTGCACTAATTTTGGTCGCTACACTCACTGTAGATGCGGTTATAACTGTATTGGGAGTAGATTTAGAAAGAATGATTCCGTTTGGTCTCGGAATAATTAGTTGGATTAACTACGGCGTATTTGCAGTAGCTACCGTTTTATTATTTGCAATACTTTTCAAAATGTTGCCCGACATCAAAATTACATGGGTAGATGCTTTGGTGGGTGCTACAGTTACCACCCTACTTTTTCTTTTAGGCCGATTTCTTATTACAACATATTTGGGAGCCGGTAATATCGGCAGTACCTATGGTGCAGCGGGTACATTTGTTGTATTTCTGATATGGATCTACTACAACTCTATGACGGTATTTCTTGGAGCTGAATTTACCCATCAGTATACCATCACCTTTGGCAGTGGAGTTGGATTACCTAAACACGCCCGAATTCGAGAATCAAAAAACTACAAGACCATAAATCCCGGGAAAAAACCCGGGATTCTCAGAAAAAGAATGCAAAATAAAAATTAGTACACCTCAACATTCATTCTGTCAGATGGTTTGATGGTTTTGATGTCATCCCACGACCAAGATGCCGGATCCTTTTCCATCAACTCATCTTTAACTTTCAGATAATCAAGATACCCTTGCTGTGCAAGAATCTGATAAATCCCAGTTTCCATCCACTTTAGACCACAAACATAGATAAGTGTGTTGTTTTTCTTAAGGAGGGGTTCTAACAAAGCACGGTTGTCGATTAGTTGGTACTGAACATAGTACTTGCTTCCGTCCTGACGCGGCTCCTCGCGCGAAATCGACTTCAGAAAGTGAAAATTCTCGACTGACTGAGCCAGAGGCTCGAAGTATTCCCGATACAGAACATCGGTGCGGTATGGACATCCGAAAATCATGGCAATTTCGTTTTTGGAGTTTTGCTCCATAAGGTCCATAATCATACCACGAAATGGAGCTATGCCAGTTCCAGCTGCGAAAAACAGATAGTTATATTCTGTAGGATTCTCAGGAAGGATGAATCGCTTGCCGCTTGGTCCGGTCATTTTTACCATCATCCCTGCCTTTCTGCTGCTCAAGTAATTTGAACAAACTCCAGTGAACAGCTCCTGGGTATCCCAATGTTCGTCGATAACGCGTTTAACAGTGGTAGAAATAAGCTTGCCTGCTCCGTCTTCGCCTCTAGTTGGAGATGATACCGAGTACAAGCGCACTTTATGAGGCTTACCACGCTCATCTACTCCTTCTGGGATAATACCAATTGATTGCCCTGCAACTACCTTACCTTCTAATGGTGTGCCGGTTACATCAAACGTAATGTGTCGAATAAAATTTGGGGAACCAGCTGTAGTTGCTATTCTATTCTCAACGATAGGTATATCGATTGGTTCCTTCGCCCTGACAATATTAATATTAACATCAGGATAGGTTATTTCCGATTGTGTTGTGTTGCTCATAATTGCCGAGTCCCTAACTATTTTTGGTTAACAAATCTCAAATTTCATACATCGAATAAATCAAAGTGGCTCAATTTAATATTATTTAAGTGAATTATGTAGTTCTGATGCAGATTCACTATAAGTACCTATTAATTTTCGTCATCTTTTGGAATAAATATCCCCTCCGAGACCAATTCATCTGTTTTTTCGGCCGAATTGTTCGCAATGGTGTAAATCCACGATAGCGAGTAACTCTCCCCGTTGTCGACAGACACTGGGTACAACACCCGATCATACTCCGATTCGTGTCCGGGACTGAAATCCTCAAATAAATCCAATATCTCCATCAACTTCTGATAATCGCTGATGTAGTAGAGTTCTCCATGAACAAAAGAGGCCTCTTCATGAGGAGAATAATCGGATGGAATCTCAAGCTTAGATAGTAAGGCATTGTCTCTGCCATAATCACGGCTGCCACGACCCAGAATAAACCTTCCAGGCACCGTTATATACGGAATCCCGTCGTCTTCTCTCAGATAAAGCTTTCCTGTGAGTTTAGCCGGCTTCATTTCATCGAACTTGCCTAGTAACAAGTGATGGTCATCTCCGCCCGATTTAAGTGTACCGTAAATGAAAACTTTGAACATCGTTTCAGGTGTTAAGAATAATTGATTATCGCAAAATTGAAGATAACCTGATTATTAATGGGTTTCAGAATGAATTTGACGGTCGTGTTTATCCGTTTGAAAATCATATCTTGACGGCGATATTTTAACAATTCTCTGCGATGTCTACAAACAAGCAAATTTTACGTCTCGCTGTACCTAACATTATTAGCAATCTGTCTGTGCCTTTGCTTAGTTCGGTTGATACCGCACTCGTGGGCAGGCTCGACGGCATATACTATTTAGGCGCTATCGCAATCGGAGGCATGATTTTCAATTTCATCTACATGGGATTTGGATTTCTGCGCATGGGCACTACAGGACTCACGGCCAATGCTTTCGGAGGTCGTCATCACGATGAAATGGGAAGTATTCTATCTCGGGCCGTTCTCACCGGGTTACTGGCAAGCATCACCCTTATTGTGCTACAATATTTCATCTTCAGTGGAGCGATGCTGATTGTAAGCACATCAGATGAAGTGAGGCACTTTGCATCTGTATATTTCTACATCCGAATATGGGATGCTCCTGCCGTTCTGGCATTATTCGCTATTCAGGGCTGGTTTTTGGGCATGCAAAACGCCCGATATCCTATGTACATAACGATATTTATAAATTTGCTGAATATCGCTCTGAATATATTCTTCATCTATGGATTAGGCATGACAGTAGATGGGGTAGCAATGGGTACCGTGATTGCTCAATATGCCGGACTAGCATTAGCGATTGTGTTGTTTTTCAAGAAATATGGGTCAGCCTACATCCACTTTAAGCGGAAATCCTTACTTGCACTGGACTCAATGAAACGGTTCTTCAGCGTAAGCCGCGACATTTTCATACGAACGCTAAGTCTAATCTTTACATACTCATTCTTTACGATTCAGAGCGCGTCATTGGGTGATGAAATCCTGGCCATAAATACAATTTTACTGCAGTTCTGGCATATAATGTCGTATGGTGTTGATGGATTTGCATACGCAGCCGAAAGTTTAACCGGGAAGCATCTTGGCTCTGGCGACAAAAAAGGACTGCGGAAGACCGTAAAGCTACTGATCTACTGGGGAATGGGTTTAGGGGTTGTTTTCAGCATACTCTATTATCTATTTGATGAAAACCTCTTGAAATTATTCACCGATAATCCGGAACTCATTGCCTTGGGTCTGCTATACTTTGGCTGGACTGTTTTGGCGCCGCTAGTGAATAGTTTTTGTTTTATGCTGGATGGAATATTCATTGGAGCAACGGTAACAGGACCGATGCGTGATTCCATGCTGATATCGACATTTTTAGTGTTTGTGCCGGTATATTTCCTGACTGTAGGCACCTTGGGGAATCATGCTTTATGGTTATCGATGGTAGTATATATGTTCGCTAGAGGAGTAACACTGCTTTACTACTTACCTAAACGAGTACTAACAGATTAGGATAAAAAAAAATGCCTCAATATTGTAGCAACATTGAGGCATAAGAAATATTGTGGAGGTGGCGGGAGTCGAACCCGCGTCCGAAATGGCGAACCAATAAGTATCTACACGTGTAGTCTGCCTATAAATTTAACTATCCGGTTGGTGGGCAAACACACGTCGGACAGCTGGATTGTTTAATTTCGCCTCGTCTTCACAATCATTATACGAGACTACCCTGCCAAATATAACGCCCTATAATGCATCGACAGGAGAACACACTATAGAACGGCACGGGCCTTGTTAGGCGGCCATGCGGTATTCGTAATTGTTTGCATTTACGATTATCCCGGTTGTTTTTACAAGATACATCCGAGGAAAACTCGACGCGCAACCTACGACCCTACTCATTCCGTCGAAACCAATTACACCCCCAATAATTCAAAGAACAGAAAGTTAATATACACATCTCTTACCACTATAACGTGTAAAGTAGCACATTATTTTCGACAGAATACTCTTTCAGACGCAGATTTTTTGTATTTTTAAGCTATATAAAAATAATGTGTAAAGAGATTCAATCAGGAAAATATTAGGGATGAAAATTGCTGTTTTAGGAGCAGGGGCCGCGGGCACTGCCATAACCGACTTATTGACAAAAGAAGAGGCTGTAACTGCCGTTACTGTTATCGACCGAAATGGAAACTCGCTCGACGAGCTTGAAGAGCGTACGAACAGTCGAAAACTCCGAATTCACCGTGTAAGCATGGAGAAAGAGAGTTCTATTATTGGTTTGCTCAAAGGGTATAACTGTATCATTTCTGCCTTGCCATACTCTCAGAACTACAAAGTTGCCAAACTAGCATTAAAGGCTGGCATTCACTACGTCGATCTTGGCGGAGACGATGCTACCCTCATTAAACAATTCAAGCTAGACGAATTGGCACGTGAAGAGAACATATATATAGTTCCGGGTTCTGGTTTTGCACCGGGTTTGGTAAATATTCTGGCGATGCACGGATTCAATTCGTTCACAAAAGTAAATTCGATTCACAT
>JAIUMT010000246.1 GCA_022565415.1 Balneolales bacterium
CTACACCAGCTCCACCAAAAAGTCCGATTTTACCACCTTTAGCGTAAGGACAAAGCAAATCAACAACTTTAATACCGGTTTCGAGCATTTCGGTAGCTGAAGACAGATCTTTGAATTCAGGCGCAGGACGGTGAATCGCATACTGACGATCGCCTTTGGGAGGCGTAATACCATCAATAGATTCACCTACAATATTGAACAAACGACCGCGTACATCTTCACCAATTGGCATTGAAATAGTAGTACCTGTATCGATTACTTCCATCTCGCGTACGAGTCCGTCGGTTGAATCCATTGCGATGGTTCGAACCCGGTTTTCACCAAGGTGTTGAGCTACTTCCAATACCAGTTTACGCCCGTCTTCGAGCGGGATGTACAAAGAGTTCAGGATCGCCGGCAGTTCACCTTCTAGAAAATCAACGTCAACTACAGGTCCGATTACTTGAGCTACGGTTCCTTTGTTCATTAGGCTAAATATTTAATTATGTGATGGATGAGCGCGTCTGTAAACACGTACTCGTGTAGATAGTAAATCTGTTTTATAATAGCTCGCAAAGTTAGCCAAATTCATTTCGAAATGCAAAGTACAAGCTGGCGTAATCTTTCTTGCAACTAAGAATAATTGTACTGTAATCAATCAGTTCATTTGCGTATTTTTGACCCTTGATATATATACGACGTTTTTCAATGTGGAATTTGTCGTAAACCGTTTTTTGAAATTATTCATATTAAACAGCGTAATACATTGGATACCTCACTTACAGCCCGACTTGCCAGCATTAGAGTACTTACACAATTCGACGAGACAAACTATTTAGACATTAAAGTTCTCAACGAACTGGACGGGCGCGAACGTGGGCAGGCCAACGAATACATTCAAGGCATACTCCGACGCCGTTCTTTCATCGATTTTGTCATTGCAGAGTACAGCTCCGTTCCTCTGGAAGAGCTCGAAGTTTTCTTCAAAAACATTCTGCGCCTCGGCATTTACGATATGCTCTTCATGGATGGTACTCCAGATCACGCTGCCATCAACGAACCTGTTGAAATTGCAAAACGACAAATCAGTTCGAAGTCCGGCGATATGGCTAACGCCATTTTGCGACGAGTTCAACGCGAGCGCGAAGCCAATCAGTTGCCAAAACCTGCAATGGCCGACCGTTCAGAACTAGTAGCAACAACATTTTCACACCCTAAATGGATGGTCGAACGCTACGTTAAACGTTTTGGCGAACGCGAAGCATTTCAACTGATGCAGGCCAATAATCGCCGCCCTGAGTATTTCCTTCGAGCTAACAACCTGCGTACAAAAACCGAGAATTTCCGTCTGCGACTCGAGAAAAGCGGCATACCGTTCGAAGAAAACGACTGGCTTCCATCTTATTTCAAAGTTGCAAGTGTCGCTGAAGTTCGTAGCAAAGGCTGGTTCGAGAAAGGACTTTGTCAGGTTCAAGACATCGCTGCCGGCTTCGCTCCTGCAATTCTAGATCCTCAGCCCGGCGAATCTGTTTACGACCTATGCGCTGCTCCTGGTACCAAGACCATCGTTCTGGCAGACATGATGAACAACGAAGGCACAATCTTCTCTGTTGATATCTCCCAAGAACGAATTGGTAAAATTGCCGAAAACGCCGAAAACTTTGGTGCCGATATCGTTAAAATCCAACGAGCCGACATTATCGAAGAACGTTTCAAACTGGCTGATGCCGTCCTGCTCGACGTTCCTTGCACCGGAACCGGCGTCTTGAGTAAACGCGCCGATCTGCGCTGGAAACGTACTCCCGATGAACTCAAAGCCATCACCGAAAAACAAGCTGAACTTCTCGATGCTGCTGCCAATATGGTCAAAAAAGGCGGACGACTTGTCTACGCAACCTGCTCGATCGAACCTGAGGAAAACATGATGCAAATCGAAAACTTCCTCAAAGAGTACAACAATTTCGAACTTCAGCCCCTCGACGATTATCTGCCAGAGGAAGTTCTTTCCGAAGACAAGCTGTCTTATCAGACGCTCCCTCATAAGCATAACTGCGACGGACACTTCGGAGTGTTACTAAAACGGGTCATTTAACTTACGACCCGAATCAGAAAAAGCCTTCCCCATAAATGAAGGCTTTTCTGTTTACTACCATTTCGCACCGCCACACGTTTACATCCGAACAAAGAAATCATTTCAGCACAGAACATGTCTACCGACTCAACATCAATCAACGAGCTCCCCAAGCAATTCGACCCACTTTCCATCGAATCGAAGTGGTACTCATACTGGACCGAAAAGAACTATTTCCATTCTGAGCCCGATAACCGGGAACCCTTTGCTGTTGTTATTCCGCCTCCGAACGTTACCGGTGTGCTCCACATGGGACACATGCTGAACAACACCATCCAGGATGTTTTGGTGCGTCGAGCTCGAATGTTAGGAAAAAATGCGTGCTGGGTGCCAGGTACCGATCATGCCTCCATCGCCACCGAAGCGAAAGTCGTGCAACGCCTGCGTACAAAAGGCATCAAAAAGTCTGACCTTTCCCGCGACGATTTCATGAAACACGCCTGGGAATGGACCGAAGAACACGGCGGAATCATTCTCGAGCAGTTGAAAAAACTCGGGGCTTCGTGCGACTGGGAGCGAACCCGATTTACTCTCGAAGAGGATTTGTCTGAGGCAGTCATTGATTCGTTTATCGAGTTGCATCAGCGCGGACTCATTTACCGTGGTTTACGAATGATAAACTGGGATCCCGAGGCTAAAACTGCGCTCTCCGACGAAGAAGTCATCTTCAAAGAGCAGAACTCACGATTCTATCATATTAAGTACAAACTCACAGACTCCGACGATTTTCTTGCAATTGCGACCACCCGTCCGGAAACCATCTTAGCTGATGTAGCCGTTTGTGTTAACCCGAATGATGAGCGCTACAAAAAGTTCATCGGGAAGACGGTAATTGTGCCGGTTATAGAGCGGGAAGTTCCGGTAATTGCTGATGAATATGTTGAAATGGAGTTCGGAACCGGTTGTTTGAAAATCACGCCTGCTCACGACCGAAACGATTATGATATTGGTCAGAAGCACGGATTACCGGTGATCGATATGCTTGAGGCAGACGGAACCCTCAGCGCAGAAGCCGTTCATTATGTTGGCAAAGACCGATTTGAAGTCCGCAAGCTCATCGCCAAAGACCTCGAAGAAGCCGGAGTGCTTATAAAAGTCGAGGACATGCAGAACAAAATCGGCTACAGCGAAAGAACCGATGTTGTAATCGAGCCTCGTCTCTCCTTGCAGTGGTTTTTGAATATGAAAGAGTTGGCCAAACCGGCCCTCGAACATGTAGAAAACGACGAAATCAAATTTCACCCGGCGAAGTTTAAAAACTCGTACCGTCATTGGATGGAGAATATTCAGGATTGGTGCATTTCGCGTCAGCTGTGGTGGGGACATCGAATTCCGGCCTGGTATTTCGGAGAAGGCGAGAATGATTTCGTGATTGCCAAAGACATCGATACTGCACTCGAATTTGCCCGCGAGAAGACGGGAAATGCCCAACTACAACCCGCAGAACTTAAACAAGACGAAGATGTTCTTGATACCTGGTTCTCGTCGTGGTTATGGCCAATTACCGTGTTCGATGGCATGAAAGATCCTGAGAATAAGGACATCAAATATTATTATCCGACGCAGGATTTGGTAACGGCCCCTGAAATCATGTTTTTCTGGGTAGCCCGCATGATTATGGCCGGATACGCATTCCGAGGCGAAAAACCGTTCTCTAACGTATATTATCATGGTATTGTGCGCGATAAACAACGCCGAAAAATGTCGAAATCGTTGGGCAACTCGCCCGATCCGCTCGATTTAATTAAAAGCTACGGCGCCGACGGAACCCGGGTTGGAATGCTGTTTTCCTCACCAGCAGGTAACGATTTGCTTTTCGACGAGGCATTATGCGAGCAAGGACGAAACTTCTCGAACAAAATCTGGAATGCGTTTCGGTTTTTGGTCATGAATATGGAAGAAGGTCGCTCTTACACCCCAAAACTTCCCAAAAACAGCGATTTATTGGTCGACCAGTGGATGATGAGCAGGCTAAATCAGACCACAGCTGCAATGAATGAAGATTTCGACCGGTACCGGCTTAACGAAGCTCTTCAGAAAGTGTATGCCTTGGTTTGGGATGATTTCTGCGACTGGTACATTGAGTTGTGCAAATCTGATGTACCTGGCGAGAAGGTTCCGGCCGACAGACTGGAAAGTGCGTTGGGAATTTTCGAGGCGCTGATGAAGCTTTTGCATCCGTTCATGCCGTTTATCACCGAAGAAATCTGGCATCATATTCGTCAGCGGGACCAAGATCAGGCGTTAATCGTATCGTCGTGGCCAATTGTTCAAAACAATGCCATCAATCCCGAATCGGAAGAAACCTTTGCGCTGATTCAGCAATTGGTATCGGCTTTGCGTAACATTCGCGCTGAGGCAAATGTACCTCCGAGCAAGCCAATCGATGTTATCATCAACACACACAACGATGAAACGACATCCAGATTGAATAGCGAGTCGTGGGTGATTAACAAGTTGCAGAAACTAAGTTCGTTGAATATTGCGACCAACGCCGAGAAACCCCAGCTCGTCGCTTCTGCGGTAGTTGCTGGAATCGAGATTTCAGTACCTCTAGCCGGACTTATCGACCTAGATAAAGAACGTCAGCGTATTGAAAAAGAAATCCAGCGTTTTGAGGGTTTCAAGAAAGGCGTTGAGGCGAAGTTATCGAACGAGAGCTTTGTATCCCGCGCACCCGAAGCCGTTGTTCAGAACGAACAGAATAAACTTCGTGATGCCAACAGCAACCTGGAAAAACTTCGCGAACAACTTGCATCATTAGGCTAACCCCCGTATCCCTGCCGACTATCCAACTTTTTATATGGTAATCGACGTGCCAATATGTGCGCCGATTGCCTTTTTATTATATCTGAAATTTCGAAAACGTTAGTTTCCTCATGAACTCACAATCAAACGGCAGTCAGGATTTATTCGCCGGTAACGACATGACCGATTACCTGGCTGAACTCAACGACCGTCAATCTCAGGCTGTTTTGCACTCTGATGGTCCTTTACTTATCATCGCCGGTGCAGGTAGTGGTAAAACCCGGGTTTTAACCTATCGCATCGCACAGCTACTTTCAGCTAAGAAGTCCGGGGCCAGCGAAATTCTGGCACTTACGTTCACTAAAAAAGCCGCCCGCGAGATGCGTGAACGTATCGAGCATATTATCGGTCCTGAAGCCAATAAACTTTGGATGGGGACATTTC
>JAIUMT010000247.1 GCA_022565415.1 Balneolales bacterium
GCATCTCGCTTCTCTCGTTCGGGAAGACTGAGGCTGTGCGCTCGTGCGGGAAGACTAAGCCTGTTCGCTCGTGCGGGAAGACTAAGCCTGTTCGCTCGTGCGGGATCTCCTTTTCTTTGGCTAGTCGCTAAATTCATCACCCAAACAGTCCCGCGATTACTCCGCCGTCGTGACTAATCGTCTGACCCGTAACATATCCGGCGTGTGGCGACATCAACCACGCCGCGAGAGTGGCTAGTTCTTCGGCGCGACCCATTCGTCCGACTGGAATATTGGCCTCCATCCCCTTTCGGGTTTCTTCAAAAGACTTCCCTGATTTCCCCCGATTTTTCTCGATAACTCGCTCTATGGCGGGCGTGTCGTGCGATCCGGGTGCGATTACGTTAACAGTTACACCTTTAGAAGCAACCTCCGTGGCCAGCGATTTTGCAAATCCGACCACCCCGGCTCGAAACGAGTTACTGAGCGACAACACCGGAAGCGGTTGTTTTACCGATTGTGACTCCAGAAACACGATCCGTCCGTAGCCTTTGTCGACCAGCATGGGCGTTAATCGTAGAGCAAGATCGATTTTCCAGCGCATCACGAGTTGCCATGCCGCATCCCAGTCGTCCATGGTGGTTTCGAGTGGCGTTCCAGTTGGCGGACCACCGGCGTTGATAAAAACCCCCTCAAACCCGTTTTTACCGGCCTCTTTCACGATAGCATCCAACGTTTCCTTATGCAGTACACTTCCTTCGATAATGGTGGTAAAATCCGACCATTCGCTGAATTTTTCGCGCAACATATCGACGCGGCGGGCAACCAGAACCACATGCGCACACTCTTTAAGGAGCTGACGTGCCACGGCGTTTCCGAGTCCGCTACTGTCTCCAATTACGATAAACCGGTGATCTGAAATTTCAAGATTCATGATGTTTCCATTAATGTGCGTTGTTTTACCACATAATACAGAATATGCCACGAAACTTCAGAATTCAGGCGTGAAGGATAATTAATTGCCAAGAAAATCCATTAACTTCGGTCAATTGAATCACCAGAAGTTATCAAATTCATGGAACCCTTTCGTAACGACAGTATCGACATCGCGCAACTTCCAAAAATGGAAGACATCCAGTTTACCAAGCTTCCGGGCGAATACCTGAGCGTGAAGCTAATTATTGTGGCGATTCAGGCCGTAATTTTGATCGGCGGATTGATTGGATTTTTCTTCACCGTTGGCGACTCGTTTGTTTACAAAATCGAAGCCTTTGTCGCCGTAGGACTATTTATCGCCTATTTGGTCTGGTATTCCTGGCTGAGTTTTCATCGAATTGGATATCACCTGCGCGAGCGCGACATGCTCTATCACCGGGGAGTGCTATCCATCAGAACCACAGTCGTTCCCTACAACCGAATTCAGCATGTTACCATTGATGAAGGTGTTCTGATGAGGGTGTTTTCTTTGGCATCGCTAAATATTTACACAGCCGGAGGCACTAGCAGCGACCTTCACATACCCGGACTACACAAAAACACCGCCACGCGCATCAAAGAATTCCTCACCGAGGAAGTAACGGCTGGAGTGGCAACACTGGATGATGAACCGAACGAACCAATTGAGCCGGTAAATGAGCTCGATTCCCCGGTTGAAACTGCGAATAAGAATCCTGAGAAGACTACAGAACATCCCGGGCCCGAAACTGAAGACAATTTCGTGTCGTCTTTTGTTCCACACCCGCCCTCGAAACCGATTTCGAGAATCCGATCTGTAGATGATGTCCGTTCGGGCAACATCCGAAAAGCCGGATCAGCGCCCAAATTTGATGTCACGCGCCACCTCGACGATTCCGAGAATCCTAGCGACTCCCAGAAATGACCGATTTTGACCTAAGCACCCCACAGCGCCAGTCGATTGCCGGAATCCTCATTTTATTCGTGGATTCTGTGTACACCAGTATCAAAGCTTTTTGGCCTTTTTTGCTCATTTTCCTCGTTCAATTCGACTCCAGCAAATTGGTGATGGCCGGAGCCGTCCTTGCCGGAGCACTTACACTTCTCGGAATTTTGGCCTGGCTCGTGTACCTGAATTTTACCTTCTATTTTGATGAGCAACGCAAGGAGTTCGTGGTGAATAGAGGGGTTCTCAAAAAAACACGGATTGCCATACACATCAGCAAAATTCAGCAGGTGAATATCAATCAGTCGATTATTCAGAGCTTGGTAAATGTATACAGTTTAGACATCGACACGGCCGGAAGTGGAACGAAAGAGGTTAGCGTACGGGCGATTAATTTCAACCTGGCCAAACATCTCAAAGAAAACCTACTCGAATTCGACGACGGAAAAAATGCGAAGTCATCCGACGAAAATGCAGATTCGATTGATTCCGGCAATGGCACACCATTTTTACACCTCAAACCCGGACTCCTTTTCCGAATTGGAATTACCACCAAATACGGTCGCACGCTTGCCCTGATTGTGGGTTTTCTGGCAACGGCTTACGGTGCGCTTTATGATGTGATTTCAGCGTTTGAACTCGACACCGACGAGGTTGAAACGGCGATTATACGCAGTTTTGCACTGATTTCGGTCGGAATCATCATCGGTACCCTACTGGTTCTGATGTTCATCATAAATCTGGCGCGTACTTTCCTTCGCCATTACGATTTCAAAATGTACTTGCGGCGATTCTCGCTGTTCGTATCTGCGGGACTATTAGTTAAGAAAAACACTCTTATTCGTCCTGAGAAAGTTCAGGTTATAGTCGCATCGCAGAATTACTTCCAGCGGAAGATGCGGTTTTTGGAGTTGTTGATTCAGCAGGCAACGCCCATACAATCGGCTGCGGTGGCGGGATTATCATCGGTAGAGATTCCGGGTTGTCCGGATTCAGAACGCGATCATATTCTAAAAACCTTGTTCGGGGAAAAGCAATCGTATACGAACTACATCAGACCGAATTATCGGTATTTGCTCAAAGCGATGATACTTGGAGTCGTGCTTCCGGTAGGTGCGTTTCTGTCGACCGCCTATTTCACCGAATTGCAGTGGTTCGAATTTTGGTACTTTTTGCTGGCGTATGTGGCAGCAGTTAGCATAATCAGCTACTTCCGATTCAGTAATTCAAAGCTTATGATTGGCGAGGATTTCATAGCGGTGCAATCGGGAGCCTGGGATGTGACGCAGCGCATCGTGAAACCATACAAACTTCAGGGAATCACCATCCGACAAATGGCCTGGCACAAACGATTGGATATTGGTCATGTGGTGCTTCATACAGCGTCAGGGGACGTAACATTTCGCTACGCCCCCTACGCTGCCGTAGTAGCCCTCACTAACAAATGGTTGTATCAAATCGAAGGCACATCCAAACACTGGATGTAACTACTTGTTTATTTTAGCCCAGGTATCGCGAAGACCAACCGTCTGATTGAACACCAGTTTGTCCTTTGAGGAAGTTTTGTCGGCATAATAGTAGCCTTTCCTCATGAACTGATAATGGTGTCCGGGCACGTCTTCGGCAAGAGCCGGTTCTGCATACGCTTTCTGTATAACGTTCAAAGAATCCGGATTAATATACTCTAAAAAATCTCCTTCTTCATCGGCCAGATTCTCGGAGGTAAACAATCGATCGTAATCGCGAATTTCAACGGGAATAGCGTGATCAATACTCACCCAGTGTAACGTGCCTTTGGCTTTGATGCCGGATGTATCACTTCCGCTGCGGCTATCGGGATGGTACGTACAATGAATTTCGGTTACTGTGCCATTTTCGTCCTTTTTGAAATCCTCGCAGGTGATGATGTACGCGCTTTTGAGTCGTACGCTTTTGCCCGGCGATAATCTGAAATACTTTTTGGGAGCGTCTTCCATGAAATCGTCGCGCTCGATATAAATCTCGCGGCTGAATGGAACCGATCGGTCTCCGGTTGAGGCATCCTCAGGATTATTCTCGCTGCTAAGCTGCTCGACCTGACCTTCCGGCCAGTTTGTGATGACCACTTTAACGGGATCGAAAACCACCATTCGGCGTTCTGATATCTTGTTGAGGTCTTCGCGGGCGCAGAATTCGAGTAGAGAAACATCAATGAGGTTGTCACGCTTGGCAACTCCGATGCGGGAACAGAATTCCCGAATCGACTTGGGAGTATAGCCCCGACGACGTAGTCCGGAAAGGGTCGGCATCCGTGGATCGTCCCATCCATCAACATGGTTCTCGGTTACCAATTGAAGCAATTTTCGCTTACTCATGATGGTGTATGAGATGTTCAAGCGGGCAAATTCGTACTGCTGCGACGGGAATAAATCCAGCTTTTCGATAAACCAGTTGTACACTTCGCGATGCGACATAAATTCGAGCGTACAAATCGAGTGTGTAATGTTCTCGATGGCGTCGCTTTGTCCGTGGGCGAAGTCATACGTCGGATAAATACACCATTTGTCGTCTGTTCGGTGGTGATGCACGTGTTTGATGCGGTAAATAACGGGATCGCGCATGAGCATATTTGGGGATGTCATGTCGATTTTGGCCCGAACAATGCGGGAACCGTCGGGAAACTCACCGGCTCGCATACGACGGAAAAGATCTTCGTTCTCTTCGGGAGTTCGGCTTCGGTAAGGACTGTCGGAACCTGCGCTAGTGGGAGTTCCTTTTAGTTTGGCAATTTCTTCTGAGGTGGAGTCATCCACATAGGCGTTTCCGTCGCGAATCAGTTTTATAGCAAATTCGAACAGATTTTCGAAATAGTCGCTGGCGTAGAACTCGTCTTTCCATTGATATCCGAGCCATTTCACATCATTTTTGATGCTATCGACATACTCGGTAGACTCCGTAACGGGGTTAGTATCGTCAAAACGCAGATTTGTGGCTCCGTTGTACTTCGCGGCAAGTCCGAAGTTTACTGAAATAGATTTGGCATGACCAATATGCAGGTAGCCGTTCGGTTCGGGCGGAAATCGGGTTAATATCGAGGAGTGGCGACCTTCGGCAAGATCTTTATCAATAATTTCTTCAAGAAAATTCTTGGAAGGACGCTCTTCAGCGGAAGAATCAGACATAAAAAAGTGAGTTGTGTTACATAATATTTGATGAGAAATATACAGATATCTGTGCGAAGATTTGTGAAAATAGCTTAATGCAAAGTGATTTTGCGTGTGTTCACAAATTTCATGCAATCTTCACAATTTTCACGGTGTATGAGTCGACTTTATTGTGCATATTGAAACACGAAAATAGATAAGTATAAGAACCACGGCATGTAACGGTGCCC
>JAIUMT010000248.1 GCA_022565415.1 Balneolales bacterium
AACATGTTCCCAATAACTACTGTTGTGCACGGCTTCGTGACCTTCCCGGGCGAAATTACTCACTTCGTAGCGTTGTAAGCCGTGTTCGCCGAGTATTTCAGAAACTAGTTTCATGTGTGCTGCCACGTCGCTGTCGTCGGATTCGGTTAGCCTTCCAAGTTCGGCATATTTTCCGAGTCGGGTGCCGGGCTCGATGGTCAGCGCATAGGCCGAAATATGGGGCGGATTGAAACTCAGAAAAGTATTGATATCGTTTTCGAGCTGACGCAAAGATTGCCCCGGATTTCCATAGATGAGATCGACGGTGTACGATTCGAATCCGGTCTGTTGAATTAACTCGAGACTTCGCCGGGCTTCCTCAGAAGAATGCGCCCGATTCATAAATTTGAGCAAATCGGGGTCGAAACTCTGAATTCCCATGCTGAGGCGGGTAATTCCCGCATCTTTGAGCGCATGAAGATACGAGGCGTTGCTCACATCATCAGGATTGGTTTCAATGGTCACTTCCTTAAGGTACTGCGTGCCATGATGCCGCTCAATGGCTTTCATTATGCGCTCGATATCGGCCACCGGCAGCCGCGATGGGGTGCCTCCGCCCAAATAAACCGATTCAAGTCGGGGGGATAATCCCGTTGCCGAGAGTGCTTCTATAAAATCGGGTGCAGATGTCGAAATGTCTTGCAGCAGAGCCTCGACGTAGTCTGGGATGAGTTGCTGACGCGTAACGAAGTAGAAGTCACAATAGCTACACGCTTGTTTGCAAAATGGAACGTGGATGTAGATCGAGTATGGCTGGATTTTCGCCTCGTTTGAGGAAGATTCTGCATGATTATTCATGGCAACAAAATACGGAAAATGAAGAGATGAATATGTCGAATTCAGCTAGCAGATGGTATGATCTGATTAGGCAGTTAATTGTAAGTGAATTATTGGACGAGATTGCTCACGTCACTATATTAAGTGCAATTAAGGCACTACACTACACTGAAATCATTTTATTCTCATGAAGAGATTGTTACTTGTCGTTTTGATACTATTCGCATATACCGCTTCAGCCTACAGCCAATCCGTTACCATTGGTGAAGATGGAATAGTTAGATGTTTAGATGTACCCATTGGAACCGTTCAGGAAGTAGATGGAGACGAGTATCTGGTTGTAGATAGAACATTGCTAAATTATAGAAGAAGTGCTGGGGCAGACCTCACCAAAGTATGTGTGAGTAACGTGACAGATATGGGATCCCTATTTGAATTTACTCCTTCTTTTAATCAGCCAATTACGAATTGGGATGTTAGCAATGTGGTGAATATGAGTAGAATGTTTCAAAACTCACAGTTTAATCAACCAATCGGCAATTGGGATGTAAGTAGTGTAAAAGCTATGTATATGATGTTCTATAGGTCTTCGTTTAATCAGCCACTAGATAACTGGGATGTAAGTAATGTAGAAATTATGAGTTTCCTGTTTAATTTTACTTCATTCAACCATTCTATTGAAAACTGGGACGTAAGTAGCGTAATTAATATGTCTAACATGTTTCAGGACTCTGATTTTAATCAGCCATTAGAAAACTGGGATGTTAGTAATGTGCAAGTGATGGATGCAATGTTTAGTCGCACTCAGTTTAATCAACCTCTCAACAACTGGGATGTGAGCAAAGTAACGAGTATGATTGAGATGTTTCATGAATCTACTTTCAATCAACCTCTTGATAATTGGGATGTCAGTAGTGTAACAAATATGGGTGGATTATTTAGTCAATCTAAATTCAACCAACCCATAAGCGATTGGGATGTGAGTAATGTGACGAACATGGCAGTAATGTTTCGAAGTTCGCCATTTAATCAATCGATAGAAAGTTGGAACGTTAGTAAAGTAAGGAATATGACATCTATGTTTCTATCAACTCACTTCAATCAGTCTCTTGAAGATTGGGATGTTAGTAATGTGACTACCATGAGTAATATGTTTTATTCTTCGGAGTTTAATAAACCGATTCAATCATGGGATGTTAGCAGTGTGACGAATATGAGTGACATGTTTCGATCATCGCATTTCAACCAACCACTTGATGACTGGGATCTTAGGAATGTAACTGATATGACTAATATGTTTCATTCTTCAAGGTTCAATCAACCCATTAACTATTGGTGTGTTCCCAAAATTAATACGGAACCTATTAGCTTTAACTATCGAAGTAGCCTCACGAATGAGAATATGCCAGTTTGGGGGATGTGTCTGGGACTGCCACCTAAACCAACACTGCTTTATCCCTCTCACAGCGAAGTTGATGTTTCCCGTACTACAGAATTGACGTGGGCGGCCGATACAACATCGACAAAATATCGGCTTCAGGTTTATGTGGGCTACGGACTAGAGCCAATGGTTATAGATACTACAATTTCTGAAACGACATATAAAATATCGGTGCCTTTAGAAGGTGATATCACATATTTATGGAGAGTTAAGGGCATTAACGGCGACAGAATTTTCCGGGGTGAATTATACAAAGGGGTATGGAGTGAATATCGAAGTTTTAAAACAGTAGTAGGTACATCCATAGAAGCCGAAGAAATCCCAACTCAATTCGTGCTCAACCAGAACTATCCGAATCCGTTTAATCCGACCACACAGATTCAATTTTCATTGCCTAATGCAACACATGTAAGACTAGAGGTGTACTCGGTTTTGGGTCAGAGAGTGGGTTTGCTACTGAATGAGGAAAGATCCGCGGGACTTTACAATGTGCCGTTTAATGGATCCGCTTTGTCCAGCGGGATATACATTTATAGACTCACAACTCCCGAATTCACCCAATCGAAAATGATGAATTTGATTAAGTAGTGGTTTGTTGGGTAACTATTCTGCTAGCTTCACTCTGTATTTTTTAAGGTAAAATACATCGAACCATACTGGATTAAATTTGTGAAAAACATTACTATAGCCGGGTTATTTAATCATTTCTATCCATTGGTGTTGCAACCATCTTTACTAAATCCTTTGAAAAAACTAGTTGCTCTTCTAATTGTAGTTTTGCTGGCGGGATGTGCCGAAACCGTTGATTTTGATCACGATAATCCAGTTGATCCAAATAAACCATTATACGTCCCAGCTCAACCATTTCAGTCCTACTTCAGTCTTCAACCGACTTATATAAACGACTCACAAGAGTTAGTCCTCGAGTTAAGGACACAATCAGCTGTTATAGATTCGATACAAATTGATATTACTAGCAACGGACAAGACGTTGTATACAGTACGCGTATTCCGTTTCAAGCTGAGACGAGCTTCCCTATCCCAACTGATATTTCACGTGAGATGTCAGTAAGCGTGCAGAATCAATTCTGGAGAATTAATGGAGAAGTGGTTGCTTCCGAACCAGTTGTGTTAACATTATCATCATTTTTTGAAAATATCATCCCAAGAAATCTGTTTAGTTTTTCGACACCCGATTTATCTGGTAGTAATCTTGGCATCACATTCCGATACCGTCATTTAATCCCAAGACTATTCGGCTACGAACTCACCATTAATCAGGGGATTGGCGACAACGTTGAGCTAGTACAGATAAGAAACCAGGCGGTAGTCCCATCAGATCAGCGGGAATTCATAGTTAAAAATGCCGGATTATTGACCAGTATATACAACTCATGCCCATTTTGGCTTGATGCAACATTTTCGTTCAATATTCTGCACCGGAATCAGCTTTACCCAATTCAGTCATTTAATTTACCCACCGAACCTTACTTTATAACCTACTTTAAACCTGTTTCGGTGCAGGAAGGTCAACAGAGTCACCAACGGGTTTTGTCGTGGATTAGCTTACTCAGAAACTTCAATTCTCGCGATGGTGATTGTACCTCGGTTCTCGAATATAGTCTGGATGATGGGCAAAACTGGCATCATGAATCGGTGGTCTCGTTGGCAGTTCAGGATTATGTATTTGATATTCCCGAAGTTAATGGGGTTCGTGCCGAGAACCCGCGCTTTAGAATCCGCCTCAAAAAAGGGGATATACTGCATCCTGTTCCTGTTGAAATTGTAAATCCAAGCTGATGAAATTTATGTTAATAAAACGGATACAAGTTGTCGCTCTGATTGCATGTTGTGCTGTAATCTTTCAGACTCAGACTTCCTCCGCACAGTTCGTTTTCGACGAAACACTCTCAGAAGACCTCGGACCTTTCGGATACCTCCAAGTTCATCACCCTGCTTCAACAGTCTATTTGAAAGCTGGAAATCTTATCTGGACGTTAACGAGCGGAGAAACCCTTCGTGTACCATACGGTTCTTTCCAATTCCGTGTATTTGCCGAAGACTATGAAGACGTTCTGTACAATGTGATAATTGTAGAAGACCAAGTGACGCGAATTAATGCATTACCGAACCGAATTTCCACCGCAGCCAAACGAGAAAAATATAGTGTGTTTCCGGTAGTGTTTTGGAATGCGAATCTGATTGTAGAGACCGATTCTGACAGCAAAATTCGCATTAAAGGTAGTTTGGTTGGTGAAGATGGTGTGGGCGGATTATTGCTTGACGAGGGGTGGTATGAAATTGAGACTATTCGGCCCGATGGGCGCACGAAAAGCGCAAGATACAGAATGGATCCCAATCGACTTACCTATGTTCAGGCGTATCATCGTCCGAAGCGTGAGACAATTTTAAGTTCGTCATTCGTGCCCGGCCTTGCCCAGTATCATCATAATGAACCCCTCAAAACATTAATATATGCCCCAATTGTGACAGGAAGTCTGGTTTACGCAGTTCGGAGTTATCTTGATCATCGAAACTCATTAGATCGATACAACACGACAATGGACCAGTACAATAGGCAGATAAATGAGGGAGGTGCACTTGAATTGGGACTCCGCATGGCGGCGTTAGAGAAAGAAGTGAATGATGCAGCCCGGGTTCGGAATATATCTATAGGGGTGTTTTCGGCGCTATATGCGGCCAATATAATTGATGCGTTGTGGCCTAGAAAATATGGGTATCGAACTGAATCACGGAAAATTCATCCGTTTACAAATCTTGATCCCGTTAATGGCACGTTCGAAGGCGGAGTTTTGGTGAGATTTAACTAACGCTTGGTTGTGGGCTAGAAGGCTCACTAATGTTAGCATATTTAGGGAAAATCAACTACTTTGTTTGATACCTAATTATTGTAAATCCAATGAATTAAGAAGATTTTGAAATCAATGAGAGCCTGTGAAAACATCATCAAGT
>JAIUMT010000249.1 GCA_022565415.1 Balneolales bacterium
GCCTGTAGTTGCAAAAGATATTACCCCATAAGACACCCACTGACCGTTCTGATATAATAAAACCGGACTACCACTTTGCCCGGGGTTGGCATGTCCATGGGCAAAAATGTACCTAGGATCGACTTCTCGCAGTTTATTTTGAGAAAAGAAGAGCGTATCGGCATTATACATGCTTCCATATTTGTTTGGGTATCGCTCTGCCCAAATATGCCTTCCTGGATATCCGAAAGTCAGAAGTCTAGAATCTGAGGGTATATTTTGCATCGCTGAGGCACTCATCTTTACAGTTCCTGTGAGTTTGCCAACAGGTTCAGTAAGTCTGAAAAAGATTATATCAGGCCGCGCTCCAGAAGATCTCCCACTAAAGAATATAGCCTTGTCGACTTTAACCGGACCAATAGTTGGATGAGGAGTTCCATTGTGAAATGCAGGTGAGGCAAAGAATGATGTCACAGAATCAGAGGGCCACTTATTGAAGTGTGTTTCGCGAATATTGCTGCAGTGGCTTGCCGTAGCTATCCAGTAGTCAGAAATTACAAGGCCAGAACAACGACTTACCAGTGTATCTGAGCGCAACATTTGTAATTTTACCGCCGAACTAAACGGGTAATCCATTGCACTGAAATGATCCAGTACCCTATGTAGAATCGTTGTGTCAGGGTTTAGGAAATCGTCAAAATCATCCAGTATTGAAGTATTTAGTGTTCCATAACTACTTTCGCCGATAATTCCACCATAGGTTGTCACATCCATAGTAACAGGGTATGAGTTGAACACCCTCTGATCAAAGTCATAGGTGAATATGGAGTCAATCTCTGTGGACTGAAGTGCCGAAAATGCCACGACTAATTGAGGAATAAGTAACCAAACTGCAGTTAGGCCTATCGAAAATCGTGACATATAGTTTAAAGTAATATTGGAATTTGATGGCCCAGCGTACAAGTGGCTCTGCCTTATTCGCAGATAATGTACAAAAAAACTTGAAATTCCTTTTAGCCAACAAATAATGTTAAGGCAATAGCGACCTTCTTCGTAATGTTATTCATAGGTATTGCTTATGAGTTCACTTACCCGTGAAATACCGTCATTTCCATAGCCCTGATCCACATGCGTTTTGTTGTCGATCTGCTGAGCCTCATCAGGAAGCCAGCCGGCTATCGTTTCGGCCAATTTCATTGTTCCGGCGGGGTAAATTTCACAATGTCGATACCGATTCCATTGGGGTCAACAATGGCAAAGTGTCTGTCACCCCAGGGTTCATCCCGTAATTCTATTTTGATTTCAACGCCCTTATTTTTTAAGTCGTTGTAGATACTGTCAACATCTTCAACTTCAATCGTCAAATACATTCCCCGTCCATTAAACATCTTTTGAAATAATGGTTGTTGGCTGGGATGGTTAGGAAGTAAAAAGCTCAGTTCAGTCTGCCGGTCAGGGGTGTGCATTAAAAGGTAGAATTCGTTTTCATATGTAACCCCAAACCCTAAATTCTTAGAATAGAAAGCCTTGCTCTCTTCCAATTTGTCGGTTACAATTCCAGCATTAAGTTTCATACTATCTCCTTTTTAAAATTGAATGATGGCACAATAATACATGCCTGAAAACTATCAATCTTGTAAAAACGGACATTTTACCTGTCAAGCGCCTTATTGGGTGTTATGCCATAAAATTTCTTGAATTCTTTGATAAAGTGTGGCTGGTCATAATACCCTAGATCAAAAAATACTTTATTACGTTGTAAACTTAGTGATGAGGGATTTGAATTTAAGATGTTTTGAAAGCGAACAATCTGACTAAATGTTTTGGCGGAAGCCCCAATATAGAATTTAAAATATCGTCTCAGTTGTCTTGGGCTTAAACCGATGTCTAAATCAGTTTGAATATTGACGACTCCAAAATCTTTCAGAATAATATGCAGCGCGTTTTGAAATCTTTGATCCAATACCAGATTGGACTTTATCATTAAGGAAATGAAGTAAACATCTAATTTCTCTATGACTACTCCAATATCATCTCTGCCAGATATATGATTTGTTATAAAATTTGAGGTGTCTTTTACCACCATTTCAAGCCTTTCAAAACGATTGCTTAAATCTTTGGCACTCAACTTAAATAGCATTGAAAACATTGTCGGTAAAAATCGGATACCTACATAATGAAAGTTATTATCAAGGGGGAATTCGGTGAAATTGTTACATAACCCCATAACAAAATTTTCAGAGGTATCATCGAGCTGAAAGAAAATATCAATGCAACCGTCAGCAACTACTCTATATATAAATGGGTCTTGCAATCGCTCTTCACTTTTTAATTCCCAATAACAATAGATTATATTTTGAAGGCCTTTGTCGGGAGTGAACTCTCTGTAAGTCACATTTTGGCCTGCCTGTTTAACTGTAGGCTGAACAGGCCTGTAAAATTGTCTAATGTTGAAGTTATTTTGCATGGATTCTGACATTTCCAATCAAACCCTACGTACACGTGCCAACCATGCCGGAAGTTTCACTCGTTGACCTCGCCGAAGGCCAAGCTCGACAATCGCCGGCTGCGGCTCCCCAATTACCCAGGGCGCCTTATAGTTCTCGTAAGCCGAGTCAAAATCTGATGATGACGGTGTGTTATTCATATGAGTTCATTTTTTGTAGCGTTAATATTCTGCACGAACTATTCTGTAGATTTTTGCAATAACAATGACAAAATGCGAGGAATTTCTGTTCTGTCGTCATGATCAAAATGCTCATTAAGTATCACAATTTGGAAACCGTAATCGCGTGCTAAATTTGTAAAATCTGATACATGATGGGTAAAACAAGGAACTTCTTGTTGTTTGCCTTCCACTTCAAACCTTGCTTTAGATCCCCTGTACTGCTTAAATGGATGTAACTCACCTATATAAACATAACCACCGGAATCAACCTTAGAGTGCAATTGCTTAAAAACGTGGTGTAGATCAGAGACGTGTTCTAAAACCAGGCTAAAGACAACCAGGTCAAAACAATCAGAAGTGAATGACCAGTTTTCGTTGATGTCAGCTTTTTTAAAAATGACATGTTCGTCCGATATTTTTTGCCGGGCTTTCTTAAGCATTTCATCGGATAAGTCTACGGCCAAGACTTTCTCGGATTTTGATAATAGCCACTCGGTATTTTTACCTGTTCCACATCCGACCTCAAGACAATGAGAAAAGGATAAATCAGTTAATGCGTTACGGAGGGATTTAATTTCTAAATCACGGGTGGGATTGATATTTGTATCATATTGTTCTGCCCATTTATTGTAAGCCTGCTCAACATTCATAATTTATACGTAAGGTTTAGTTAGTTAGGGTTACCTTCATGTAATCAAATGGCTGAATCGATGTTTTTAACTCTAATTGAGTCTGTAACGAAGTGCGGAAAACCAAGTCTAATAGCTAAGATGCTCCAGGTCGAGATTTCTGCATCCTCTCTATCCGTAAAAATCCACTCCTTGTTATTGTAGACGTATATCGTTGTACTTCCATCAAGTTCTAAGTTGTCAAAAAAGGCTTGATAGTTAGTCTGACCAAAACTAATTGTCGCATAAAGCGCCAGAAAAAATATGATTGGTAACCGTTTTTGCATTATGGTATGTCTTTTTAATAAGTGCGATGATACTCAATTGCTTTGAGGATAGATGTTTTTGGAATAATAGGGTCAGTTTTTAAGAATGATTTACCGGATAGCATAAAAACCCTGTTAATCTTGTAACCCTTTACCATTGAGTATTTTAGGAATGTATTTTTCCACTCGTTGTGTTCGGGTTTTGGATTGTTTGGCCTCCGAAAAATGAAGCAGATAACCCCGTTGACGACCGGGAGTCAAAGCCTTAAATGCTACTTTTAGTGCAGGATTTTCATCCAGTTTTTGCTGAAATTCTTCCGGTAAATCGAATTCTTTTGTCTTTTTAAATTCCACTTCCAGTCCGGCTTTATCAACCTCTACGGCTTCTATTATGTAGGATTTGATAATGGCCTCCATCTCAATGATTTCTGAAACATTGGTGAAACGAATCTGACGTGCTGACTGCACATTTTTTGTTTGCTGAACTAGAATATCATGAGAGTCCTTTAGTAATACACCTTTATGAAACAGGAGCGCACAGTATTCCTTAAAACCATGGATTAAAACGATGTTACTACTTTTATGGGTGTAGCAAGGGCATCCCCACTTCAATTCTTCAGTCAATCCACAGTCGAGACATATCTTTCGCAGTGTTTCATATTCTTCCTTCCATTTATCAGCTTTATTGAAAAACCAGTCTACCTTTGGGTTCATGCTCTTCTCATTTTTGATTAACGAATGCGATTTTTCTGTCCGCCGGCCTGAAATTCCACGATATCACAATCAGAATTAAAAGCACCAGCGATGGAACTGCTTCACTTATGGCATCGCCCACGATAAAATGTGAACATGCAGCTCCTGACATGGCAAAGAAGTAGCCTGCATACGCCCATTCCTTTACCAATGGATATCCCGGAATAAGTATCGCTACTACACCAAGAATTTTCCAGGCACCCAGTATTGACAGTATATATACCGGGTATTCCAAATGGTTAACAATATCAACATAGCCGCCTGTTTGAAACAGTTGCTGTACACCACCTGCTGTCATTCCCAATGCCAACCATGTGGTGGCAATCCAATAAATGACCCTTATTTTTTTATCTGACATGTTTTTCATTTTAAAGGAGATCTGGTTCAGTATTTATGTTCTATTTAAATATGGATTGAGATGGTATAAATTGTACTGCTAAACTTAGCTTGTTGAATGATTGTTGCTATTCAGCAGAGGTGGTGATTCTTGAGATACTTCAATCCTTGCATGCCGGATTTCTTCTTCAGATTAAATGGCCTGCTCTTCACAATACTTCTTCAGCCGCATCAGAAACATCGACCAGTTGTAATTGCACCAGCTGTAATACTCTGTTAGCTCACGCCAGCCGGAGTGTTTCAGCAGTACGGTTGTAACTCCATTTTCTTCTTTCAGTTCAAAGGAAATCCGGGTTCCAACCCACTCAGGATCCGACTCCACACACTCCCAGAGAATGCGGAAATCCTTATCCAGTTCGAGAATCTTCATTTTGGTGAGGGACTCTTCATTGAAGTCAAACTCATTCACAAAACCAATCTCCGGTTTAACGGTCAATTTGGGAGTCCAAACCGCGCCCAGCCCTTTTTCTGTTGTCAACACATCATAAA
>JAIUMT010000250.1 GCA_022565415.1 Balneolales bacterium
CTGGGCACTAAGACGTACAGTTATTTTGTAGAACTCAAGTTTGATGGAATGGCGCTGCGCTTGCGGTACGAAAAAGGTCGTCTTGTTCTCGCCGCAACTCGAGGCGACGGGCGAAAAGGCGACAATATCACCTCGAACGTGCGCACAATCCGGGACATCCCCCTCACACTTTCCGGCAATTACCCAGACGTTGCTGAAATCCGCGGCGAAGCTTTTATGGAACACGCCGCTTTTGCACGTTTCAACGAAAACCGGGTCGAAAACGGCGACCTACCTTTCGCAAATCCGCGAAACGCAACCGCCGGCTCCCTCAAACTTCAAGACTCTGCACTTGTTGCAAAGCGCCCGATTCGTTTCTTTGCCTACGACCTGCTACTCGACAACCCCTCAGACCTAAATACACACGAACGTCGGATGCAGGCACTTTCACAATGGGGTCAGCGGGTTTGTGAGCTTCGTTGGCATTGCAACGACGTGAACGATGTGCTCAAAATCATCGACAAAATTCGAGAACTTCGTCCGAACCTTCCATACGACACTGACGGGGTTGTGATAAAAGTTAACGAAGATGATTTCCGTGAAGAACTCGGGAGTACAGCTAAATCTCCGCGCTGGGCCATATCGTACAAATTTGAAGCCGAACAGGCCGAAACGGTCATCAACGAAATCACGCTCCAAGTAGGCCGACTCGGCACCATAACTCCCGTGGCCGAACTCGAGCCGGTTCTCATCGCCGGAACTACCGTCAAGCGCGCCACGCTGCACAACGAAGACGAAATCAAGCGAAAAGACATCCGCGTTGGCGATAGGGTAATTATCGAAAAAGCCGGTGAGATTATTCCACAGGTGGTGCAGGTCGTGGATCAAAGTAATCCGAACCGGAGCAACGCCTTTTCCATGCCAACCAACTGCCCCGCTTGCGATTCCGAATTAATCCGCTTGCCTGATGAAGTTGCCTGGCGATGTGTAAATCCCGAATGCGGACCGCAAGTTCGTATCAAAATAGAACACTTCGCCTCCCGAAATGCCATGGATATCGACGGACTCGGTACCGCCGTGGTCGATCAACTCGTTACGGCAAAACTCATCAGCAATTACGCCGATTTATACAAACTTAAAGCCGACGATGTGAGTCAGCTAGAGCGAATGGCCGAGAAAAGTGCCCAGAACCTGATCTCCAGCATCGAAGCAAGCAAAAGTCAACCATTCGAGCGCGTCCTATTCGGACTCGGCATCAAAATGGTGGGCGTTACCGTCGCACGGGACCTCGCAAAAGCATTTGGCTCATTAGATGCCCTCCGGGCCGCGAACGAAGACGAAATCGCAGCCGTGCACGGCATTGGCGGAAAAATCGCGGGATCGGTAAAAGCTTTTTTCAGTCACCCTCAGTACAACCGCATCGTAGAAGAACTCGTCGCTGCCGGACTTCAAACCGAAACAGAACAACCTCAGCATGAAAGTATTCTATTCGAAGGACTCACATTCGTTCTTACCGGAACTCTACCCACCCTCTCCCGAAAAGACGCCGCAGATTTGATTGAAAAAAATGGCGGAAAAGTCACCAGTTCTGTAAGCAAAAATACGAGTTATGTACTCGCCGGTGAATCGGCTGGAAGCAAATTAGATAAGGCCACAAAACTGGGTATTCCTGTCATTGATGAAGCAGATTTTTTTCGTATGATACAGGGATGATTAAAAATAACCGAAATCAGCTTTTGGAAGGCCAGAATCATGAAAATCAATATCACCAGAGAAACCAACTTTGTCGATTTGGTAATCCAATCCGAAAAATTAGACAGCAAGATTTCACCCGATTTGAAAAGCCAGTTCATAATGCTGGCAGATGAACCAGACGGAGGCGCTCTTTTAATAGATCTGAGTTCCATCAAATTCGCCGATTCTAGCGGACTAAGTTCACTTTTACTCGCAAACAGACTATATCGGGATGCGAACAGAAAGCTAGTATTATATAACGTCTCCGATCGGGTTCAAAAATTGATTGCCATTTCTCAGCTAACTTCGGTATTTACTATAGCAAGCGACCGTGAATCGGCCCAAAACGAGCTTTAGAACAGATTTTATCATCTACAAGACACCACCTAACAGGATCGATCGTCTGCCTCAACACCTATCAGACCATCGAACAAACATGAGATTATGCTACTACATCCATTAGATATTGCGGTTATCATCGCTTACCTCGCCTTATGCGTTCTTATCGGACTCAAAGTCGGCGGCAAGCCCGGAGACGCTAATTCCTATTTTACATCCCGTGGAAAAGTGCCCTGGTGGGCGGTTTCATTCTCGATCGTTGCCACAGAAACCAGCATGCTAACCGTCATTTCCATTCCAGCGGTAGCCTATCTGGGTAGTTTAGTCTTTTTGCAACTCGTTATCGGATATATTATCGGTCGGATGTTCGTGGCCTGGCTCATGCTACCAGCCTATTTCAGCGGAGAGCAACAAACCGCCTACTCCTTCTTCAAAGCCCGATTTGGTGTCAACTTCCGAAGAGCCATATCAGGTACGTTTCTAACCACACGCCTGCTAGCCGACGGGGTTCGACTATTCGCCGCAGCGATTCCAATTAAAGTAATAACCGGACTCGATTACCCAACATCCATCCTGATTATAGCCTCCCTCACGCTCGCCTACACCTACTACGGCGGACTGAAATCCGTAATCTGGATTGATGTAATGCAGCTGATGGTATACATTTTCGGAGGGATTTTCATCATTTCATACATCGCCGGCGATGATTTTGCCAGTCCGATGCAGACCCTTTCGGAAGCTGGTAAATTTGTTGTAATTCAGTTGCCAACCAGTTTCAGCGACGTATTTTTCACCACCTACAACTTGGTTGGTGCCGTCATCGGCGGGATTTTCCTCACCTTGGCCTCGCACGGAACTGATCACCTCATCGTTCAGCGTCTCATTGCCTGTGGGAGCCTCAAAAATGCCCGAAAAGCGTTGGTTTCCAGTGCCTTATTCGTTTTCGTACAGTTTGCGCTGTTCTTAACGGTTGGTCTGATGTTGTTTCTGCACTACGGTGGGGCAACCATCGAAACACTAGGCGTCAATAACTCCGACGAAATCATTCTGAAATTCGTTTCCGAAGAGATTCCAGCTGGTGTAGCCGGTCTCATCATTGCCGGACTCTTCGCCGCTGCCATGAGTACACTTAGTAGCTCTCTATCGGCTCTGTCATCCACAACGCTGTTCGATATCTTCCCGAAACTCGCCGAACGCCCGGATGTAATGAAAATCTCCCGATTGCTGATGGTATTATGGACGTTAATATTCTTCCTGTTCGCGGTTTCTTTCACCAGCACAGAAAATCCGATTGTGGAATTGGGGCTTGGAATTGCCGGATTTACCTACGGAGGGTTGCTCGGTGCGTTTTTCGTGGGTCGATTCACCAATTTCGGAACCAAATCGGCGTTCGCCGGACTTATAAGCTGTGTGGTTGGCATGGCAATTATTATCTTTACGGCAGGAATTGCCTGGCCATGGTATACGTTTATTGGAATAGTGATATTTTACAGCGTGTCATGGTCTACAAGTCGCATCCTTGGTGATACCATTGAGGCGACACCCAGGTCACAAACTCTATAATTCAATATGATCAACCTCGAACAATTCGGGTTAGGGCGAAAAAAAAAGGGGTATTTCCCTGATCGTAAAAACCGAAAAGAGCAAGATAACGGTATTAAACGTAGCTCATACGTCAAAGCCGCCATCATACTCATATTCCTCGGATTACTAATCAGTTTCTTTCCCGGTAGTTCATTTCGTGACTTCTCCTACAAAACAGGCGAGCCTTGGCGTGCCGATGACCTAACTGCGCCTTTCACATTTAGCTTGCTCAAAGACCGCGAAGAAATGCGGGAAGCAGAGCAGGAAGCCCGTACAAATACTCCGTCCATATTTTATCTGGATGATGAAGCTATTGTTTATGTTGAAAATCGCCTTGACAATGTGTTTCTCACGTTATCTCCCCTACTTGATTTGTATTCAGATTGGTATAATGCACAGTTACAGAATTCTGAAGAAGTAGATCGGGACAGTCTGAGATTCACAGAGGCATTGGCAGATGCGAGCTTGCCATTTGATGATGTGTCGTTGAATGCATTGCTCGAGAATTATATTCGATCGTCGACATCCGGAAACAGACCAAGTGCCACTAGATTCATCGGCATTGATATTCGGGCACAGGTCTACTCTACGATTCAGGAGCTTCATCAGGACGGTGTGATTGATATACCAAAGCCCGAGCTCAGCATTCCTGAAATCATGTTACGGGATCAATCAAACCGTACCGAACAGATACTAAACTCAACCACACTTCGGGATATACCAGAAGCCCGTGATTTTGGTCAGTTCCGCCTGAACCGAACGTTCTCCGACAACATTGCCACAGCGGCTATTGAGCTTTTCGAGTATTCCATGGTTCCGAACTATATCTATAATAATGAGGACACAGAAGCTGCGGTTCAGGAGGCTATCGATGCCATTTCTCCAACGAAAGGTGCGATTACTGCCGGACAAATGATAATCCGCAAGGGTGATCTGATTACTCCGGAACGGCTCAATATGCTTCAAAGCCTGGAGGCCGCCAGAGCTAATCGGGCCAGTGATTTAGAAATATGGCAGCAACATTTGGGAAATGCTATCATCATTATAGCCATTTTCTTGTTCTTCATTATGTATCTGTACTTGTACAGAAATCCGATTTTCTCGAATAATGCCATGTTAACGCTGGTTTTGCTTGCCATGGCAATTGTGCTCACCTTTGCGATATTCGTGATTCGAATCGACGGATTGTCAATTTATCTGGTTCCGATGGCCATTGCGCCCATCATACTCACAATCATCTTCGATTCCAGGGTTGGACTAATGACAACCACTGCTTTGGCCCTCACCATTGCATTTATGAGCGGAAACAACTTCGAATATGTGGTTTCAGCCATAACAGCCAGCAGTATTGCTGTTTACTCGGTTCGGGATATCAAAAATCGGAGTCAGTTTTTCCTCACAACCCCAGCGCTGGTATTCGTATCGTACGTTCTTATTTTATTAGGATTTACACTTATACGTCCGGGCGGATGGGATGTGTTTTGGAGTCTGATGATTTTCGTTGTTGGTAATGCGATTTTCATTTGGTTGACCTATCCGTTGATTTTGCTTTTCGAGAAGTTGTTTAAAGTGACA
>JAIUMT010000251.1 GCA_022565415.1 Balneolales bacterium
AGTCCGTCGATTAAATGCTCGAGCGGCGAAATAAAACGAACGGGGAAGTTCTTGATAAACTTCTGGAAAATCGGCAACTCATGATACACTTTGGCCAGTTTGTGTAAATACCCCACTCCTGCCGGACTCTCCGCATTCAGCTCCACGAACTTGAACGAGTCTCGCGTAAGAAACGCATCCAGACGGGAGGTTGCCGATAATCGAATGATATTCGTTGGAATCGCACAAAGTTCGATTTCTTCCGGAGTTAATCCGAGTTCATCAACGGCTTCCTCCGTGTTAAAATGAGCAGCGGCAATTTTCAAGATGGCCTGTCGCAACAAATACACAACTTCGTGAATTTTGTTATGCGAAGATTCCGTTAAAAAAGCCGGACGCAAGCTATATGTGAGAGGTCGGTCACCGAAAAGCAACCGCCTGTCGCGCTGCATAGCCACAAACTGATCGAGCTGAGCCTCCGCAGAAGAAAGGTCTTCCTCAATCAGGTTATGATATGCCTGAATTACGGGTTGGATGTTACCCTGCATTTTTACCCAAAGCTCGGTTAAGGTCGAAATCAGGATATACGGTTCGTTTTTCAAGAGCCTTAGCAACAGCGAACTTAGCCGTTGACTTCACCACCCAGTCGAAGTTTTCCTTTCCAACACTGTTGAAATCGGCATCCGGTGCCGGATTCATAAAATCAATGGCATATGGAACGCCATCTCGTACGGCAAATTCGACCGTATTCATGTCGTATCCCAACGTGTTGCATAGGGCCAGTACATCTTTAGTTATTTTCTTCTTTAGCTTGGGCGGCACGGCCTCATCGCGAACCGATGAGTAACGCAGTTGGTGCTCCGCTTTCGGATTATACGGCATCACGTGAACATCCTTACGACCAATGCAATAACAACGATAGTATGCTTCGAAATCGATGTCTTCCTGAAGCATCATGCAATCGGTGCCACTATCATCATAGGCCTTAAAAAACTCGAGAGCCGACCGAACCTTCGATACACCTCGCCATCCGCCGCCATCATGTGGTTTCAGGTAGGCCGGGAAGCCAATGTACTCGAATACACTTTCCCAGTCGATTGGATACTTGAGATTGCGAAAAGAATTAGATTTAGTATTAGGCGGATGATCTTTATGAGGCAAAATTGCGGTACGAGGCACTGCTACACCCGCTTTTTCAGCAATAAGGTTGTCAATAAACTTGTCGTCGGCGCTCCACCAAAAAGGATTGTTAATCACATAAGTCCCCTTCATAGAAGCCCATTTCAGGTACGACCGATAAAATGACACTTCGTGCGATATTCGATCAATGATAACGTCATATTCTGGATCACCATCCATGCGAACCGTGTCTATAGACACAAACGAGGCGGTTACTTTCTTATTGGCATAGTCGGCATTAATGTGATCGATAAGAGCTTCCGGGAATGACGATTCCATTCCTCTGAGGATTCCAATTTTTTTCATATAAGGTTTGTTATGACTCCGATTTCCTGTTGAATTCTGCTAAACAATATGTTTTCTGATCATGTCTCTCCACCAGGGCCAGTCGTGCTTGGTCTGATTGCCCCAGATATCAAGCATATTTGGTATAGATTTGGCGTTTAACTTATTACTAATTTTGATACCTGCATCCAGACACATATCCCACTCGCCGGTTACAATACGAATGTCCAATCTTCGTAGAGCCTCGAGATGTCGGGCATTGTTCAAATTAGGGATAAAGTCGATCGGATTATTGAAATAGACGTTATCGTCGTAAAAACCATCCATAAATCCGCGGATATCATACTTCCCGCTCATGGCAATCAGTTTGGCAAAACGTCCTGGATATTTCATGGCAACATTCAGAGCGTGATATGCTCCAAAACTGGCCCCTGTGCTAATAATTGACCGGTTTTCATTTCGAGAATGAATGAACGGAATGACTTCATCATTGATATAGCTGTCGTATTGGCGATGCCTCACAATTCGCACATACGGACTCGCATTGCTATTGTAGAAACTCTCCTTATCGACAGAGTCTACGCAGAAAACCTGATTGTATCCTTGTTCTATCTGATGTGATATGGAATCAATCATGTTGAAGTCTTCCCACTCATGAAAACGCCCCATACTAGACGGAAAGACGAGTAAAGGAGCCCCTCCAAATCCGAAAACGAGCATTTCCATGTCCCTGCCCAAACTTGGGCTCCACCATTTTATGTATTCCCGATGCATAGTGCCAGACCCTTATTTAGGAGAATTATTACTGATTTCCGACATGTTAAATGACCGTTCCATCTTTTATGATGCTGCCCTTCGTTATTACTACAATTCCATCGACAATAGAATATTCATCATAATGTGCGTCTTCAAGGTGATCTCCGCCATTAATTCGAACATCGTCTCCAATTCTGGCATTTTTATCTACAATGTCATTGTTGATGTAGCAACGCTGACCAATCCCGACTGGAGGAACACCATTCGTAGGTTTTAGCTGATCTAAAGATGGGTAATAATCGTTACCCATGATGATTGAATTTGCTATTGTTGTTCCTTTTCCAATTCGGGATCTGATTCCAATAACTGCGCGTTCAATTCGACTTGCTTCGATAATACCACCCTCAGCTACTATTGTTTTTTCTAGTGTAGTACCAGATAGTTTGGAGGCTGGAAGAAGTCGCGCACGAGTGAATATTTGCTTGTTTTCGTTGTAAAGATCGAATTTTGGCAACTCGTAGGTAAGTTCAATATTCGCCTCAAAAAAGGATTTAATAGTACCGATATCTGTCCAGTAGCCGTCGTATAAATGGCTCTTAACCTTATATTGACTTAAAGCTTCTGGAATAATTTCTTTACCGAAGTCTTTAGCGTCTTGGTACTTACTAAACAAGTCTTTCATCACCTGACGGTTGAAAATATAGATCCCCATAGAGGCGAGGTATTGCCGTCCTTGTGCCTTTAGTTCATCAGGAACCTCAGATACCCAGTCTTTGAGTTTCGATTTATCTGGCTTCTCAATGAAAGAAGGGATGGTTCCATCGGAGTCAGTTTTCAAAATACCGAAACCTGTGGCGTCATCTGCGTCTACAGGAATGGTTCCTATTGTAATATCGGCCCCATCCGCAATATGCTTCTCCATCATTTTTTTATAATCCATCTGATAGAGCTGATCGCCAGACAAAATGAGAACATACTCGTAGCTGTTATTCTCCATGTGGTGCATCGACTGCCGAACGGCATCTGCCGTACCTTGATACCACAACTGCGAACTTGGAGTCTGTTCGGCGGCCAGAATATCTACAAAACCTTTTCGATTGAATGAAGCAAAGTGATAGGTATTCTTGATGTGCCGATTAAGTGAGGCAGAGTTAAACTGCGTTAAAACGTAAATCTGGCGTACATCCGAATGAAGACAGTTTGATATGGGGATGTCGACGAGGCGGTATTTTCCACCGATTGGTACAGCTGGTTTAGAACGACTTTTGGTAAGTGGATAAAGTCGTGAGCCTTGTCCGCCTCCTAAGATTACTGCGATTGTTGAATCCATCATAATGCGGTGCTCCTTATTTGAATGTTAATTTTTTATACAAATCTATGTAAGTGTCTGCTGATTTATACCATGAAAAATCAAGCGAAATAGCTTTCTTTTGTAGACTCAGAAGCGTTTTTTCTTTTTGATACAGCGAAACTGCTCTATCGAGTGCTTTGAGTAAACTTTCTGCGTTGAAATCGTCGAAACGAATGCCATAGCCCTCTTTTTCGTCCATATCAACGATTGTATCGCGTAAGCCGCCAATTGCCCTTACAATGGGGATTGTGCCGTACCGTAGGGCGTACATTTGGTTCAAACCACAAGGCTCAACCCGAGATGGCATCAGCAAGAAATCTGATCCGGCATAAATTTGGTGTGCTAGCTTTTCATTGTATTGTAAAGATGCGTCGAAATATCCCAAATACTGGCGACTCATTTCCCGGAAACGATAATGCAGGTCCTGATCTCCTGTGCCCAAAATTACAAAATTTGCCTGGTGACCTGCCCCGAGGAATGCCTCAATGACTTCTGGCAATAGATCGGCCCCCTTTTCTTTTACTAGTCGGCCAATAAATGCAAATGTTGGTCGGTCGGGATCTAAGTTAAACTGGTTGCAGAGGTCTATCTTGTTGAGTTTTTTCCCTTTTTTGAGGTTTTTCGAACTGAAATTGGTTGATATGAGCGGATCGGTCTCCGGATTCCATACATCCGAATCTATACCATTCAAAATCCCCTGCGACTTTTCAGATTCGGCCTGGATGAGTGGTTCGAGTCCGGCACTGTTGTATTTCAACTCTTCCATGTACGATTGGGAAACCGTGCTAACAGCCCAACTGGTTCGAATACCTGAGCTAAGTGCGTTCAGTTTACCCGACCATTCGAGTAATCCGGCACGGTCTGGATGAAAATAGGGTAACAAAAATCGTTTGCCCATATCGTACCAACCATGATATTCTCCGTTATGAATAGTTAGCAATGTCGGGATGCCGATTAATTCCTCGTAATCGGGGCACGAGGTCATCATAAAGGGTATTAACGCCGTATGATGATCGTGACAGTGAATTAAATCGGGCTTCTTTGCGAAAGTGCTTATCCAGTCGAGTACGGCGACCTGAAACGATATATAACGTTCGAACTCATCCCAATAGCCATAACCAGAACTAGGATCGATATAAATGCCTGATCGGTCGAATCTGTCGGGTATAGAAACTACGTAAAGTGGAAATCCTAATATGTCGTCTTGTTCTTTAAATACTTTGAAAGAGAACCAGTGTGGACCAATATGAGCTTTAGCCGCGTGTACGAGTTCGAAGTTGTTGGTTTGAATCCAGGGAACATCGTAGGCTGGCATTACAACCCAACTAGTAACGCCCTTCGCGTTCTGATATTTAGGCAGGGATCCGACAACGTCTCCAAGCCCCCCCGCTTTTGCCACCGGATAGCACTCGGCGCTAGTGTGAATTACGTGCATATTGCTTGTTAATTAGAAAATAATGTTAGTTTCAAAGTAGTCAGAATGACCGAAATCCTCAAAAAATCATTTATAAATTCTTCTTAATGCTTGAAATTAGACGAGATTTTCGACAACTCATTGATAGTACTACCGTATCATAGCCAAAACCTTAACCTAACTCAAAACTTATGTCAATGATTCAGGTTCAAAATGTGAGTAAAACATTTGG
>JAIUMT010000252.1 GCA_022565415.1 Balneolales bacterium
AGCTGGTTTTAACTGGTTTCGTGATGGTCTCACGATATGGAATTCGAGGCTCAATAAACTCAACATCCAACTTAAACCTATTGGACAAACTATGTTTAATAACGGCCAGATGTTCTTCGCCTAATCCACCAACAAGCATTTGCCGAAGTTCCTGAGAATGCTCCACATATAAGGAAGGATCTTCACGGTGAAGTTGATTTAATGCCATCCCAATCTTATCTTCGTCGCCTTTTTTGACGGACTTAACCGCCATTCTGATGGATGGTTGCGGAAATTCTATCGGTTTGAGTTTAAGGTCGAAGCCCTTTTCGTGTAACGTATCACCAAATGCCGCATCTTTGAGTTTCACAACGGCGCCGATGTCGCCTGTTTTTAGTTCTGAAACTTCTTCTCGCTTTCCACCTTGTGATACAAATAAAGTGGATAATCTGGAAGTATTTCCTGTGGTTGCATTTACCAAATCCATACCCGACTTAATGCTTCCGTTATACACACGGAAATACATCAAATCGCCCACATGATCCTCTGTGTAGGTTTTAAAAATAAAAATTCCGGCTTTGCCATCCTTATCGGAGGTTAATTCTTCTCCCGACTCCAATTCTGGACCTTTGACTTCGAGAGGAGTTGGTGCTACGGCGTCGATAAATCCCATGAGTCGGCCAGAGCCCATATTACGTTCAGCCGATACACAAAAAAGTGGAAATATTTGTCTGTTAAGCATGCACGTGCGAAGTCCGTCGATCAATTCATCCTCATCCAGTGTACCTTTTTCAAAATACACATCCATCAACGTTTCGTCGTTTTCGGCAATGATTTCAATTAGTTCGTTATGCAGGAGTTGGGCTCTGTCTTTATGGGACTCTGGAATCGGTAACTTATCTGGTTTGCCACCAGCCTCAGGAAACTCATACATCGTCATTTTCAGCACGTCAATTATCGCATGAAATCCTTCGCCCTGCTCGTAAGGATATTGAAGAGCAACGACTTCCCTTCCGAAACGCTCTTTGGCCATCTGTACAGTTCGATCAAAATCGGCCTTAGCGGCATCAATTTTGTTTACTACAAAAATCGGGATACTTTGGTAGTTGGCCGCTTGTTTCCAGAACATTTCAGTGCCAACTTCAACCCCCCTTTCTGCATCCAGAACGAAAATGGACGTGTCGGAAACTTTAAGCGATCCAAATGATTCCCCCGAAAAGTCGAGCGGGCCGGGAGTGTCGATTAGATTAATTTTGTGTCCCCGCCAGTCGAGCGTCATCAGACTCGAAAAAACAGACTTTTGCTTCTCTTTCTCAACCGGATTGAAATCTGAAATAGTGTTTTTGTTGATTATTGTTCCGCGTCGTGCTATTGTGCCGGATTCGAAAAGCATGGTTTCGGCGAGGGTTGATTTTCCGGATCCCGCATGACCCAGCAGAACAATGTTGCGAACCCTTTCTGAGGTGTACGTATTCATAATAATAACCTTTCTGATACTGCTAAGAACAGCATCTTAGTTGTAGTTAATGTCACATTACGAAAGGCCTTAAAGCGTTATTTCTAAATAATATATGCCATAACCAAATTATACACGTTCAAACCTTCCGCTTTGGCATGATACATTGTAACTAATTTTTGGTAATATCAGAAGTAAATTCGATAAATAAGTTTATGATGAAACGCGTTTTAATAATTCAAACTGGTGGAACAATCCTGATGCAGGCCGACATCCGCAAATCGGGTGAAGTCACAGCCGATCCCGACTTAGCAAAAGGATATTTGCTGGATGAAGTTCCTGAGCTCAGACAAATTGCGTCAATCGACGTGGTTGGACCCTTTTACGAAGACAGCTCCAATATTTCGCCCCAACATTGGTGTCGTCTGGCTTCATGTATTGCCAGTCATTACCACGATTACGACGGATTTGTGATACTTCATGGCACCGATACCATGGCGTATACCGCGAGTGCCCTGTCGTTTGCTCTACGTCCGCTCACCAAATCTGTGATTCTAACAGGAAGCCAGGTTCCACTTACCACACTTCGCAGCGCTGCTCACAGAACCCTGATAAACGCCGTTGAAATTGCAACTATGCAAATTCCGGAAGTTAGCATTTGCTTCGACGATAGGCTTTTTCGCGGAAACCGATCATCTAAGATGAGTATTGGTGATTTTGATGCGTTTGCATCACCGAATCATCCTTCCCTTGCCGAAATCGGACTTCAAATTCGATTTTCTGATGCAGTTCGGCCAAAGGGTCCGACGTTCCATAATACGGCCCGGTTCGACAACAACGTCTACATACTGAAACTCTTCCCAGGACTTAAACCAACGTTTCTAAACCAAATACCAGACTCCGCCGTTCGTGGAATTTTAATCGAAGGGTTCGGATCGGGAAATTTCACAAATAACGGCGATTACAATCTCATTCCATTCTTCGAGAAATGCCTGGATGCTAACATTATACTGGCGATGTGTTCTCAGGCACCATTCGATGCCATCGACCTTTCTAAGTACGAAAGCGGACGAATGGCACGTGAAATTGGTATCTTAAGCGCCGGATCAATGACCGTCGAAGCCTCCATAACCAAATTAATGTACTTATTGGCGCATAATCATGAGCCTGAAATGGTTCGATCACAATTTGTAATGGATTTAGCCGGAGAACTCTCTTAACATCTATTACCTGAGAACGCACATTCTTATTCTACCAAACACCCATTTATTTTTATATGTATTTCGTATTTGACCTGGAAACTGTACCTGATATCGACCTGCTGCGAAAAGCGGTTGATGGAGCATCAGATGATGATGTCGTTCTTCTCGAACAAGCAACCGAACAAATTTCACGAAACAAATCGGGTTTTATGCCCCCCATGTTTCACCGAATCGTGTCGTGGGTCGGTCTTTGGATCGAAAACAACGGTGAGCCGCGTAACAAGGTGGCTTGGAGTGGAACCGACGAAAAAGACGGTATTCTAAAGCTGATGGAAACTTTGTCGGTGTACAAAGACTTTGGCCTGATTCACCATAACGGGAAGGGGTTCGATTTACCTGTAATCACCTACCGTGCAATGCATTATGGAATTCAGCTGGTAAACCGACTGAGCTCGTACGACATCAAATATCGTTTCAGCAAGGTAAACGTCGACCTGATGGATGAATTCAGTAATTTCGGTGCAAGTCAGGGACCGAAACTCAAACACCTCGGACTGCTAATTGATTTGCCATTCAAGCAAACCGGTGAAGGCAACCACGTATACGAAATGTTTCTCAAAGGAGAACTCGATCACATCGAACATTACTGCTACGAGGATGTAATGGCTACTTATTTGGTATGGCTACACCTCAAATTTACAGCCGGAGAATTGCAGCCCGAGACGTTCAAAAACCTGAAAGACCGGGCTACAACCAAACTTCAGGAAATTCAGAGCACCGAAATCAAGTAACTCTACATTAGCTACTTACAGGGTATTGACTTTGGACTATTTTAACAGATAAGTAACTCTACTCGAATTACTTATCTTGCCCCGCCACCTGCTCCTCCACCGGCAGCACCAATGCCTGTTGCTGATCCCGTAAATGTCGTGGTTGAACTAAGTGTAGAGGTAGTAATATTCGAAATACTGTTTGAGATTAAAGCCGGATTTAATACTCCCGTGTAGTACATCTGCAACCAGAAGATATCGTTCGATTGGAGATTCAGAGCTTCCACCATTCTTGTGAATTTTTTGCCTGTTACCAATAACGCTATGGCATAAATCATGTGCATTGCTAAGTTCGGACCTTTGAAATCCTGAGGACGTGCATTTTGCAACCCATACCGGTACGCTTTCCATTTATAGTACGACTCTTGCGCTTTTGGAGTCCGTCGCCGTATAGCTATGGAAAACAGCATCCATATTATTGACGAAATCATACTAAACACCAGAAGTACTAATCCCGAAAGGATAAGCAATCCAAGCCCAATCAGAAATAAAACCAGCTGAATAACGATTCCGACGGCCATCCATTTGGTGCTTTCCTTTTCATAAACTTCAATTTTGCCATATTCTTTTTGAAGTTCCAGCCCCCACTCTTCGAACCACTTTGTGCTTTCGGCTTGGGTTTTGTTGGATGCAAACAAGGCTGGATTTATCTCTTTTTGCTTTTTCGTGGCCGTATCCTGCTCGAATAAGCCTTTTAAACTTACTTGTCCGTCAACCATCGCCTCATTTATGAAATCCAATAGATGCTTTTCGTAGCTTAAAAGGGTATCACGTTCTGGCTTATTTTCATTTCGTTGAATTACGAGAGTCGTTTCTGGTGTCTTTGGTGGACGACTATTCTTGATTTCCGCCTCTTTAAGTTGGAAATAGCCGCGTCGACTCATATCAAACAGAGTAGCCGTCATCAATTGAGCTTCAGCACCACCAGCGTAGAACATGACTTTTCCCGCCAAAGCCGGCGCTAAATCTTCTGGCGGTTGATACAGTGCCTGAGGAATCTGGTAACCGAGTTGATGCCGCCGGCCAAATTTGTGGTACATCACAAAAAATACGATCGGACTAAGAATTAACAGAACAATTCCGACTGGTAATCCTATTGATTCCCATTTAGCTTTTCTTCGCTCTTTGGCAAGGCGTTCTTCTAATCTGCGGGTTTCGTCTGCCAAAACCAATTCAAGGGTAAGCTCCGGATTGGTGACACGCGCATTCGGGATTACAATGGATGGGAACACTGACCGTACGATTACCTGCTGATTTCGACTGAGGGCACGGTTCGAAGTAAGGCTAAACCCTGTGTCGGATTCTGAAATTGTCACGGCATCTGAAGCGCCCCGAATCCAGTTACGAGTAACCTCCGAACTCACATCGGGCAAGATGAGCTCAACTTCGAGATGCTGTGTGTTGCGCTCCCATCGGCTGGAGATATATGTCCAGACGAATTCGGAATGATCAGGTCCTACTTTAACGCCGCCATCTATGGTGTACGAAATTTCGAACGTAACCGACTCGTTTTGAGCACGATAAAAAACCACCAATTCGATGCGATTGGATGTTTCTCGAATGCGAAAAGTGCCGGCCTCTCTGGAATTGTCTCTGGCTGAGGGGATGCCGTTAACCGCGACCGTAAAATCGCGAACCTCATCAAACCCACTTCTAGACAAGAAATAATCCTTTTCCGAGAACGAACC
>JAIUMT010000253.1 GCA_022565415.1 Balneolales bacterium
TACAATATGTCGGTTACATCAGTAAAAAACGAAACGAACTATGAATCTGAATAAATTTACATTAAAAGCTCAGGAAGCCATTCAACAGGCGCTTGAACTCGCCGCTTCCCGAAATCATCAAGCATTGGAGCCGGTGCATCTACTGCATACCATGGTTGGCGACGATAATAGTATTACAGCAACCATCCTCAAAAAGTCTGAAATCTCGCTTCAACGAGTAAAAGACGAGCTAGAGCGCTTGCTTCAACGGGTTCCGGTTGTTAAAGGAGCGGCCGTTTCGGGTCAGTACCTTTCCAACGCCACGAAATCTGTCATGGACGCAGCGATCAAGCTCGCCACCGATATGGACGACGATTATGTTAGCTCCGAGCATCTGTTGTTGGCAATTTTTGATGATGGTGGTGAAGTAACCCGTGTGTTAAAAGATCTCGGACTCCAAAAAGATGCGATATTACGCGTCGTGAAAGACGTGCGTGGAAATCAGAAAGTGGACGATCCGAACGCAGAAGCTCGATATCAGTCGCTTAAACGCTACGGAAGAGATCTCAACGAACTTGCCGAAAAGAATCGACTGGATCCTGTAATTGGTCGCGATCAGGAAATCCGTCGCGTGATGCAAATCCTGTCGCGTCGAAGCAAAAATAATCCGGTGTTAATCGGTGAACCGGGGGTTGGTAAAACGGCGATTGCCGAAGGGCTCGCCCTCCGAATTGTAAAAGGCGACGTGCCAGAAGGACTTAAAACGAAACGCGTTATCGCCCTCGACATGGGTGCGCTTGTGGCCGGTGCAAAATATCGGGGCGAATTCGAAGACCGCCTCAAAGCCGTAATCAAAGAAGTAACCGACTCGGATGGAGAAGTAATTCTGTTCATTGATGAAATTCACACCTTGGTCGGAGCGGGCGCAGCCGAAGGAGCTATGGATGCGGCAAATATCCTCAAACCGGCCCTAGCACGCGGTGAACTTCATGCCATTGGAGCGACGACCCTCACCGAGTACCGTAAATTCATCGAAAAAGATAAAGCGCTCGAGCGGCGACTTCAAACCGTTTTGGTCGGAGAACCATCCGTCGAAGACACGGTGTCTATCCTGCGCGGACTCAAAGAGCGGTACGAAATTCACCACGGGGTGCGCATTGCCGACGAGGCCATCATCGCGGCCGCAGAATTGTCGCATCGATACATCAGTGACCGGTTTCTGCCAGATAAAGCCATCGACTTAATTGATGAAGCAGCCTCACGACTTCGACTTCAGATAGATTCGATGCCCGAGGAATTAGACCAGATCGATCGTCAAATTCGTCAGCTCGAAATCGAGCGCGAAGCACTCAAACGCGAAAAAGACACAGGGAAAACCGAGCAAATTAACCGCGATTTAGCCAATCTCCAGGAGCAGCACAAAGAACTGGCCACACGTTGGAACCGCGAAAAAGAGCTGATTCAGGATATTCAGGGCATGAAGCAGGCCATTGAAGCTGCCCGAACCGAGGCCGAAAAGGCCGAGCGACAGGGGAACTACGAAAAAGTCGCGGAACTTCGCTACGGCACGGTCAACAAACTCGAAAAAGACCTGGTCGAAACCCAGAAAAAGCTAAACGAAATGCAGGGAGCCGACGCGCTCCTCAAAGAAGAGGTTTTTGCGGAGGAAATTGCCGACATCGTTTCCAGGTGGACCGGAATCCCCATCAAAAAAATGCTACAGGGAGAGCGGCAAAAGCTTATTCAGCTTGAGGATGAACTACACAAACGCGTTGTGGGTCTGGATTTGGCCATTGAAGCGGTTTCGAATGCCGTTCGACGTGCCCGGGCCGGACTCCAGGACGAAGATCGTCCAATTGGATCGTTCATCTTTATGGGATCCACCGGTGTCGGAAAAACCGAACTTGCGCGAACGTTGGCATCATTTCTTTTCAACGACGATAACGCAATGGTGCGCATAGACATGAGTGAGTATATGGAACGTCATAGTGTGAGTCGGTTGGTTGGAGCACCTCCCGGCTATGTAGGATATGATGAGGGAGGTCAACTCACCGAAGCCGTGCGACGACATCCGTACTCCGTGGTACTGCTCGACGAAATCGAAAAAGCACATCCGGATGTATTCAATATTCTGCTTCAGGTACTCGAAGACGGTCGATTAACCGACAACAAAGGCGTTACGGTCAATTTCAAAAACACCATCATCATAATGACCAGTAACATCGGATCGCACCTCATTCAGCAGAAAATCGAAGAAACCGGCGGAAAAATGGACGAAGCTCAATATTCACAACTCCAAACGACCCTGTATAATCAGCTAAAACAAAGTATTCGTCCTGAGTTTTTGAATCGAATCGATGACGTAATTGTATTTCATCCTCTTGGGAAAGAGCATCTGCGATTTGTGGTCGATATTCAACTCGATCGGGTACATGCAATGCTTGCCAAACAGAATCTCACCCTGAGTGTGCCTCAGATTGTAAAAGATTGGTTGGCTGAGAGGGGGTATGATCCAAGTTTCGGTGCCAGACCCCTGAAACGTCTCATCCAGACGAAATTGGTGAATAAGTTGGCGACTTTGCTACTTAGTCGCACAAACGACGATGCGGCTGAATTTGAGGTTCTAATCGGAAAAGGCGGTGAAACCTTAGAATTTGTTGAAATCTATGATGATGTGAGTACGTGGGCGAAGTAGTTGAGTCTTTCGGCATTAATTTGCCGGAATTTCACATATTTCACGTACAAACAGCGCCTTGTAAACGAATTATTACAGCAATAGTTGGGTTTTGGTTGTAATTTGGTCAATCTCACAACTATTGAATTTTATTCGAATTTATTATGTCAAAACACAAGCAACCGAAAACTAAAGAAAATCCACAAGCCCCAGCGAAGAAGTCGGCAGGCATTATTTGGGCCGGACTTCTAGCCGTCATCATCGTGGTAGCGGGTAGCCTATGGTATGTAACTTCAAATCAGTCCGGTGCCGACGCACCAGCACCGGGAACACTTACATCAGATGTTGAAGTGCCGGGCGAATGGGGCATTGGAAATCCCGATGCTAAATTGCGATTGGTCGAGTTTGGCGATTATCAGTGCGGTGCATGTGGTTTTTATCATTCGATTGTGAAAGAAGTCATGGAAGAATATTCCGATGATGTTTACTTCGTATGGCATCATTTCCCGTTAGTTAACACACATCAATTTGCAGTAATGGCAGCTAGTGCAGCGGAAGCTGCTGGACGTCAGGGTAAATTCTGGGAAATGCACGACAAAATTATGAGAAACCAGCAAATGTGGTCGCGTGGTATGGCAAGCACCTCATTTTTGAATTATGCCCGGGAGCTCGGATTGAACGACGAACAATTCCTGCGCGACGTACGGGATGAAGCGATTCTGGAGAGAATAGAAACCCAATACAACCTCGGACTATCACTGAATATTCGATCAGTCCCTTCATTTTTCATAAATGGCGAATTTGTGAGTATGCCGCAAACAGTCGACGGATTTAAAGCCGTCCTGGAAGCACATCTCGCTGAATTAGATTAATTCATGAAGAAAATCTGGCTGCCACTACTAGCCCTATTTGCCTTACTCGGATTTGCAGATGCGATGTATTTATCGCTGATGCATTTTCAGAATGCTGATGTGGGCTGTTCGGTAATTACCGGTTGTGATGCTGTTTTGAGCAGTGAGTATGCCTATTTGATGGGCATACCACTCGCTTACCTCGGTGTATTATACTATTTGAGTTTACTCTTTGGAGTCACGTTTTATTATCAAACCGATAACAGGCTCGTGTTAAAGGGCTTGTTCGGGATTTTGTCAACCGGACTACTATTCACCATTTGGCTTATATATCTGCAAGCTGCTGTTATCAATGCATTTTGTCAGTTCTGTTTGATATCAGCATTTCTCACAATTTCAATGTTTGTGCTGGCAAGCCTTGGGCTGAAACGATATCATACTGCATAAGTAGTCTTCATTTGCTTATCCATTTATTTCACTTTGCCATCGGTTTAGAGAAGTGCAATGTAGGCACCCGTTTGAAGTCTGTTGAAATGACCTCAAGCAACGTATATAATTTGCACAGATATCAGTTTGGAATGTAGTAATTACAGTCCAAATTAATTGAGGAGGCGGATTAGTGGTTGGGCTGTAAGTCGTTATCAAGGTTCAGAGAAGACTCCATCAAGGAAGGTCAATAGCTCTTGATTTCGTGATAGGGCAATTGAAGGCGAACCTCATACGTTATGATGAAGTACAAAAAGAATAAACCCACGTGAGATGATAACATTAAAGGTCTGACAATCCCAATTTGAACATTTCCACTCAAATTGAGTTATATTCACACAAACCTCATCTATAATCACCAAATTTAACACAGGAATTTTATGAAAATTACACAACGAATACTCGGAGTTTTAGCACTCATACTCGTAATTGGTATTGTCGATGCCTCCGCTCAATACGGTCTGGGTATATCTTACGAACGCAGAAATGATACTCCGACGAACGGCTTTGGTCTTCAATTGGAAAGAGAATTACTGGGTTCAATTCCACTACTCAGTCTTAAAGCACGACTACACGGTAGTTATTTCAGCGAAGAATCAGATTTTAGAGGCGCTGGAGTTCAATTCAACAGAGCTACTATTGAAAGTTATGACTTTGGTGTAGCGGCACTTGGTGGAGTGAACTTAGGACTATTTCGTCCGTATGTTGGCCTGGGGCTTGGAACTGAAAACTGGGAATACGATGATGGTAACAGCAATACATCCTACTACTATGGAATCGCCGGACTTGCCATTACTCCAATCCCTATGCTTAAACCGTATATCGAATATCGGGTTTCCGGATATAACGATATTTCGGAAGCACGTAAGGAGATAGGTGAGGGTGCTGCCCGTTTTCATATAGGCATAACGTTGTCGTTCTAAAGGGATTTCACAATTGAATAACCCTTTAAGTGAGGGTTATCTGAAATGAGAATCTGCTTTTTAAGCAAACATTTTAGAAGGACTTTCCTTTACTCGAATAGAAAAGCCCGACGTCTTTTACAGGCGCTGGGCTTTTTTTATGATACATATTTGTAGAGCTTGGTAACGACTA